>JBDTUO010000028.1:0-15670 GCA_040007675.1 Rubrivivax sp. | reverse complement strand
AGTAGCCCTTGCGGGACTGCTCGGCGTCGAAGATCGTCGTGCCGGGCACGTCGAGATAGGGTTTGTCGAGCGACATGGTCGGTCAGGCCTTTGCCAGTTCGGGCCAGTACAGGCGCAGCGGGTTGTCGACCAGCATCTTCTGCTGCAGCTGCGCCGTCGGGGCGATGTGAGGGATGAAGTCGACCAGCAGGCCGTCGTCGGGCATGTGGTCCTTCAGGTTCGGGTGCGGCCAGTCGGTGCCCCACAGCACGCGGTCGGGAAAAGTCTCGACGAGGCGGCGCGCGAACGGCACGACGTCGCGGTAGGCGGCCGCCTCGCCGTCCAGCGCTTTGGGTCCGGCCACGCTCAGGCGCTCGGGGCAGCTGACCTTGCTCCAGACGTTCTGATGGTCATGCATGAACTTCTGGAACAGTGCGAACTCGGAGCCGTCGACCGGTTTCGTCACGTCGGGCCGGCCCATGTGGTCGACGACCACGGTGGTCGGCAGCGCGCTGAAGAAGTCCCACAGCTCGGGCAGGTCGATCGCCTCGAAATAGATCACGACGTGCCAGCCGAGCGGCGCGATGCGGGTGGCGATCTCGAGCAACTCGTCCTTCGGCGTGAAGTCCACCAGCCGCTTGACGAAGTTGAAGCGCACGCCGCGCACGCCGGCCGCATTCAGCTGGCGCAGGTCGTCGTCGGTGACGGTGCGCCTGAGCGTGGCGACGCCGCGCGCGCGGCCGTCCGACGAGCGGCAGGCGTCGATCATCGCGCGGTTGTCGGCGCCGTGGCAGGTGGCCTGCACGATCACGTTGCGGGCGAAGCCCAGGTGGTCGCGCAGCGCGAACAGCTGGGCCTTGCTGGCGTCGCAGGGCGTGTACTTGCGCTCGGGCGCGAACGGGAACTGCGCCCCGGGGCCGAACACGTGGCAGTGGGCGTCGACGCTGCCCGGCGGCAGCCGAAAGCGGGGAGTGCTGGGGTCGGCGTGCCAGTCGAGCCAGCCCGGAGTTTTCTCGAAGCTCATGCGCTGGGGTCCGGTCGAAGGGGCGGTGAGGAGCGGGCCGCTGCGAGCATGCGATCGGCTTCCGTGCGCCAGTCGCTGGCACGCGCGAAGCCGGGTGTGCCGCGCGGGCCGAACACCCCGGCGTCCGCGAGGTCGGCGACGCAGGCCTGGCGCTCGGCGGTGCCGGCAGCGCTCCAGGGTTCGAGGCCGGCTTCGCGCACCGTCTCTGCGACCTCCCACACCTCCTCGCTGCGGCGGCGGCCGTGTTCGATCACGCGCTGGAAGAAGTAGGCGGCCTGCCGCTCCCAGTCGATGCCGGGGAAGGTCTCGTGCAGCGACGCGATCACCGCATCCTCGACGCCGTGGTGGCGCGCGGCGGTGAAACTCTCGATGACCATCGCCTCGAGGCCCTTGATCATCACGCTGCGGCACATCTTGGTCGCCGACGCGACCCCGAGCCGCTCGCTCGCGACCTGCGGCGCGAAGCCGAGCGCGGCCAGCAGCGGCTGCGCCGTGGCCGCGTGCGGCCCGCCGAGCAGCAGCGGCACCTGCAGCCGGTACGGCGGGATCGACGTCATCACCGCGCCTTCGACGTAGCGGCCGCCGGCGCCGTCGACGAGCGCGGCGGCGCGCATCTTCGCGCCCGGCGACGCCGAGTTGAGGTCGAGGAACACGCTGCCGGCGCGCAGCCCCGGCGCGCAGGCGGCGGCCACCGGCACGGCCTGACTCGCGGTGACGGCCGAGACGATCAGGTCGGCGCCCTCGACCGCCGCGCGGTGCGACGCCACCAGCACGACGCCGACGCCCGCGGCGTGCGCGCGCAGGGGCCCGCCATCGGGCCCTCCGAGCTTGAGGTCGTGCGCCGCCACCGCGAGACCCTGCGCGCGCAGGTCCTCGGCCAGGATGCGGCCGACCTCGCCGTAGCCGATCAGCGCGACGTTCGTCGTCGAACGCATCAGTCGATGTACCTCAGACCGGCCTTCGCGAGCGGTTCACGCATCTTGTACATGTCCAGCCCGAGCACACCGGCGGCGAGGCGCGCGCGCTTGTCGGCTTCGTTGGCCTCGCGTTTGATCGCTGCGTCCAGCGTCGCGGCGGCCATCGCACGCGGCACGCAGACGACGCCGTCGTCGTCGGCGACGACGACGTCACCCGGCGTCACCAGCGCGCCGGCGCAGACCACCGGGATGTTGACCGAGCCGAGCGTGGCCTTGATCGTGCCCTTGGCGCTGACCGCCTTGCTCCAGACCGGAAATCCCATCTCGGTCAGGTCGCGCACATCGCGCACGCCGGCGTCGATCACGAGCCCCCGCGCACCGCGCGCCATGAACGAGGTGGCGAGCAGGTCGCCGAAGAAACCGTCCGTGCAGTCGGCGCTGCACGCGGCGATGACGATGTCGCCTTCGCGGATCTGCTCGGCGACGACGTGCATCATCCAGTTGTCGCCCGGGTGCAGCAGCACCGTGACGGCGGTGCCGGAGGTGCGCGCGCCGACGTAGATCGGCCGCATGAAGGGTTTCATCAGCCCGACCCGGCCCATGGCCTCGTGCACGGTGGCGACGCCGAAGTGGCCGAGCGCGTCGGCGATCGTGCGTTCGGTGCGCGTGACGGTGCGGTAGACGACTCCAATTTCAACCATGTTGCAGTGCTCCTGGTGGCGCGATCGGTGTGGCGGGCGGTGGCATCAGCGCCCGCGCGCCTTCAGCGCGGCGTCGAGCCGCGGGTAGACCCGGCGCGCGTTGCCTTCGTAGACCTGCTGCTTCTGCGCCGGCGTCAAGCGCGTAGACGCCTCGATGTAGCGCTTGGTGTCGTCGTAGTTGAAGCCGGTCTCGGGGTCGATGCCGCGCACCGCGCCGATCATCTCGCTGGCGAACAGCACGTTGTCGACCGGGATCACGGTGGTGAGCAGGTCGATGCCCGGCTGGTGGTAGACGCAGGTGTCGAAGAACACGTTGCCCAGCAGGTGGTCCTGCAGCAGCGGCTTCTTCAGCTCCTGCGCCAGCCCGCGGTAGCGGCCCCAATGGTAGGGCGCGGCGCCACCGCCGTGCGGGATCACGACGCGCAGGGTCGGGAAGTCCTTGAACAGGTCGCCCTGGATCAGCTGCATGAACGCCGTCGTGTCGGCGTTGATGTAGTGCGCGCCGGTGGTGTGGAAACACGCGTTGCACGAGGTGCTGACGTGGATCATCGCCGGGATGTCGTACTCGACCATCTTCTCGTAGATGGGGTACCAGTGGCGGTCGGTCAGCGGCGGGCTGGTCCAGTGCCCGCCCGACGGGTCGGGATTCAGGTTGAGTGCCACGTTGCCGTACTGCTCGACGCACTTGACGAGTTCCGGGATGCAGGTCTTAGTGTCCACGCCCGGGCTCTGCGGCAGCATCGCGGCTGGAATGAAGTGGTCCGGGAACAGCCGCGACACGCGGAAGCACAGCTCGTTGCAGATCGCGGCCCAGGTGCTCGAGACCTCGAAGTCGCCGATGTGGTGCGCCATGAAGCTCGCGCGCGGGCTGAAGATCGTCAGGTCGAGCCCGCGCTGCGTCATCAGCGCGAGCTGATTCGTCACTATCGTCTCGCGCAGCTCGTCGTCGGAGATCTTCAGCGCGGCGGGCGAAGGCATTTTCGACGCGTCGGCGATGCCGGCGATCTGGCGCTCGCGCCAGGCGCCGAGCGCCGCCGGTGCGGTCGTGTAGTGGCCGTGGATGTCGATGATCAAGAACAGTCTCCTGGGGAGCGTGGCAGCGGTCGCGCGGTTCGTCGCCGTTCGCGTCAGGCCGGTTCCATGCCGTGCAAACGCTTGGCCGCGCTGGCCTCCGGCGAGTGCAGGAACTCGAGCAGCGCCGCGGCCTCGGCGGCGCGGGTCGACGACGCGCCGACCCCGCCCGCGAAGGTGGTGATGAAGTCTGCGCCCGGCGGCAAGGTGCCGACGACGGTGATGCCCTCCAGCGCGATCAGCTCGGCGAGCTGCTGGAAGCCGAGTTCGACCTCGCCCTCGGCAACCAGGCGGCCGACCGGCACGCCGGGGGGCGGGGTCACGACGCGCGCCCGCAGCGTCTCGGCCACGCCCCAGCGCTGAAACAGGCCCGACAGGTGCGTTCCGCTCGGGCCGGTCGAATAGCCGATCGTGCGGGCCGCGAGCACGGTGCGCCGCAGCGCATCTTCGCTGCCGATGTCGGGCGGCGCCGTGCCGCGCCGCACCGCCACGGCCACCGGCGAGCGCACCAGATCCACCCGGCTGCCGGGTACCAGGTGGGCGCCGGCGGCGAGCCGCTCGATGGCGTCGGACGCCAGGATCACGACGTCGAAGGCCTCGCCGGCCTGAACCCGTCGCGCCGCGTCGACCCCGCCGACCGATTGAATCGCCACCGCCTGGCCGCTGCGCCGCTCGTAGTCGGCGCTCAGGTCCTCGAGCACGCGCCGCGTGGCCATCGAGGAAATACCGGACAGTGCAGGGCGCATGGCAGCGATTCTTGCCAATCCGATCCCATACGACAACTGGATAGCTTGACTAGCAGATATGCCGCGCCGGCATAGACTACGGGATGGACCTGAGGCAACTCGACCACTTCGTGCACGTGGCCGAGCTCGCCAGCTTCACGCGCGCTTCGGCGGTGCTCGGCATCGCGCAGCCCGCGCTGTCGCGCCAGGTGCGCCAGTTGGAGGTCGAGTTGCGCCAGACCCTGTTCGACCGCACCGGACGCGGCGTCACGCTGACCGATGCCGGCCAGCGCCTGCTCGGTCACGCGCGCGGCATCCTGCAACAGGTCGAACGGGCGCGGCGCGATATGGAGGACCAGCGGGGCGTGCTGGGCGGCCACCTGGCCGTCGGCATGCCGCCCAGCGTCAGCCGGGTGCTGACGGCGCCGCTGGTGGCGACCTTTCGCCAGCGCTTTCCGCACGCCACGGTGTCGGTCGTCGAAGGGCTGTCGGCGCACATGCTCGAATGGCTGCAGATGGGCCGGATCGACTGCGCGGTCGTCTACAACGTGGCCCCGTCGTCGACCTTCGAGCTGACCCCGGTGCTGGACGAGGCGCTGTACCTGGTGTCGGCGCGCCGCGACGACCAGGAGGCACTCGGCCCACCGCTGCCGTTGGCATCGCTGGCCGAGTTCGAGCTCGTGATCCCGAGCCGGCCGCATTCGATCCGGATGCTGCTCGAGCAGGCGATGGCGGCCGAAGGCAACCGGCCGCGCGTCGGGGTCGAGATCGAGAGCGTGCCGGCCATCCTGGACCTGGTGCAGCACCACGGCCTGCACGCGGTGCTGACGCGCAACGCGCTGCACGGCCACGGCGAGCCGCAGGCCTTCCGCGTGCGGCCGCTCGTGCCGGCGCGCGGCGCGCCGCGGCTGCTGACGACGCAGTTCATCGCCACCTCGGCGCAACGCCCGCGCGGGCCGCTGGTCGAGCAGGGTTGTGCGCTGCTGCGCGACCAGATGTTGCTGCGATGGTCGGTGGCGGAAGACGCGGACCCTGCGCTGCAATCCGCGGCGCAGAAAAAAAAAGGCCTGCTGGGTGCATCCAAACGCGGCGCCACCGGGTAGAGCCCTTGCAGGGCCCGAGGTCCTGTCCGGCCGCTGGCCGCGCCCTCAGCCCTCATTCCCGGAGTTCCGCATGACAAGAAAATCCCTGTCCTTCAAGACCCTTGCGGCCTGTGCCGCCCTCGCCGGCGCCGCCTGGGCCCCGGCCGCGACCGCCGGCCACCTGAACACGGTGCTGGAAGCCTCGCTCGACGGCCGCGAGGAGGTCGCGACGGACGCCACCAGCAACGCGATGGTCGGCGACCCCAACGGCCGCGCGAATGCCTACGTGTTCGGCATCGACGGTGATCCGCTGACGCTGTGCTACCTGCTGGTCGACATCAAACGCGTGGACGAGCTGGCGCAGGCGCCCGGTGGTGGCCGCGCCGCCCACATCCACGAAGGCGCGCGCGGCAGCAACGGCCCGGTGGTCGCCAGCCTGGCGTGGCCGCAGGACGGTCAGGCCGCCGATTGCCTGACCGAAGGCGAAGCCGGCAAGTTCCCCACCGGGGAGCCGGGCATCGTGCAGCGCATCCTGCAGAACCCGGCGATGTTCTACGTCAACGTGCACAACAGCGTCTACCCGAACGGCGCCGTGCGCGGCCAGCTGACAGACAGCGCGAACCACAAGCACTAAGCGGGATCTTCACTCGGGGGCGGGCACGGCCCGGCCCCGAGCCGCGATCGAGCCGGGCTTCGTCCGGCTTCTTCTTTTGCGCTACCGAACTACCCGCCCCGGCCTACAGCTGAACGGTGCGGCCGACGAACAGGATCGGCCCGGTGGGCCGGCCGATCGGCGAGCCGCCCTCGGGTTCGAGCGTGATCTCGAACAACTGCCGGGCCTCGACCGCGGGCAGGCGCGACAGCGCCACTTCCAGCGTCTGCCCGGCGCGCACGAGGCCGAGCGAGGTGGGTGCCGCCGCGCCCTCCGGCTTGGTCCAGAACTGCAGCGCCCGGCCGGCCGGCACCGGTGCGGCGTCGGCCACCGGCACCAGGCGCAAGGCACGCCCGGCCTGCAGTTCGACGACCCAGCCGGTCGCGCCGGCGTCGGGGCTCTGCAGCAGCGCCAGGTAGCGGGGCGGTTCGGGCGCGCTCAGCCGTTGCACCAGCATCACCCCCAGCACCAGCGACGCCGCCACCGCCGCGGCGCTGAGGCCCTGCCACAGTCCGAGGCGCTGCCACCACGGCACCGTGGCGGGGCCGGCGCGCCGCGGCACGCCTGCGATCGTCGGCGAGGGGCGGGCGACGAATGCTGCCGCCGCGTCGATCGACTGCTCGATGCGCCGCCACAGCGCCGGCGTCGGCGGCTGCGGCGCGGCGCGCCGCGTCAGCGGCAGCAGTCGGTCCTGCCAGGCGTAGACCGCCGCGGCCAGCGGCCGGTCCTGCTCCAGCCGCGCGCGCAGCGCGTCGGACTCGGCGGGCGCCAGCGTGCCCAGCACGAACTCGCCCGCGCGGTCGTCGGCGCTGCCGTCGTCGTCGTCGGGGCCGTCTTCGCTCATGCCATGCAGTCCTTGAGCCGCGCCAGGCTGCGCCGGATCCACGACTTCACGGTGCCCAGCGGCGTCGCCAGCCGCTGCGCGATCTGTTCGTGCGTGAAGCCGTCGACGAAGGCGTGCACCACGCAGGCGCGCGGCGTCTCGTCCAGGCGCTCGAGGCAGCGCTGCAAGGTCTCGGCATCGAGGCCACGGTCGTCGGCACCGTCGTCCTGCTGCGCGTCGGCCAGCGCCACCAGTTCGTCGGGGTCCGTCGCCTGCTGGCGCGCCGGGTCCCGCAGCGCCTTCAGCGCGCCGTGGCGCACGATCGTGTAGATCCAGCCGCGCGCCGACCCGAGCGAGGGGTCGAAGGTGGAGGCGCGCTGCCAGACGCGCAGGAAGGCGTCCTGCAGCACGTCCTCGGCCCGCTCCCGGTCGCGCACGATGCGCAGCGCCACGCCGAGCAGCCAGCGCGATTCGCGCTCGTACAGCGCGCGCAGCGCGAAGCGCTCTCCGCGCGCGCAGGCCAGTACGGCGGCTTCATAGTCGAACGCGGGATCCGGCAGGCTCATCGGCCGGGCCGACTCTAGCAGCCGGCCCCCGGGTTCAGGCCGCCTTCCAGAAGATGTAGTCGGCCTGGTACTTGACGATTTCCTTGCGGCCCATCGACGCCGCGGCACACGCCAGCGACGGCGCGACACCGCCGCGCGTGGCGACCCGCTGCACGTAGGTGACGCCGTTCATCGCGCCCGATCCCTCGGCCGGGTTGGCCTGCACCAGCTGCATCGGGATGCTGCCGGCCGCGCCCGGCGCCAGCGCGAGCTGCTTGCCGGTGATGCGCGAGCCGTCGGTCGACGCCCAGGTGGCAGGCGGGCCGTAATAGCTCCCCAGCTTGACACCGGCGCGGCTGTTCAGGTCCGCCTTCGGGCCGACGAACACCCAGGCGTGGCCGCCCGGCGCGTCTGCCTTGGCCTGGCATTCGTAGGTGATTTCGCCGACGCCGACGGTCTCCAGCGCGACCTTGTGCCCGGCGGGCACCTGCACGGCGGCGGGCACGGCGGCCTGCGAGTAGGGCGCCGGCATCGACGACGCCATCGGCGGCGACATGCTGCCGCAGGCGGTCAGCGCCGCAGCGGCGGCGATCGAGACGAGTGCGGAAACGGGATAGGAGCGCATGACGAATCCTTTTAGGCGAGTGGGTGGAGCGGTTGAACAAGTCGGGTCGGGGCGGACCGAAGGTCGTGCCCACACCCTCGCTATCCGCCAGCGCGGGCGGCGGATGCAGCGGCGCGCAAAAAAGTTGCGACGCGGCCGGACCCCGCCAGCGGGCCGCTATGCTCGGCGCCCATGTACACGCAGCGCTTCGGCCTGACGCAGGAGCCGTTCTCGATCGCGCCGGACCCGCGTTTCCTCTTCATGAGCGAGCGCCACCGCGAGGCGCTGGCGCACCTGCTGTACGGGGTCAAGGGCGGCGGCGGCTTCGTGCTGCTGACCGGCGCGGTCGGGGCCGGCAAGACGACGGTCTGCCGCTGTTTCCTGCGCCAGCTGCCCGAGGGTTGCGACGTCGCCTACATCTTCAACCCGAAGCTGTCGGTGGTGGAGTTGCTGCAGACGGTGTGCGACGAGTTCCACGTCGAGACGCCACCGGCGGCGAGCGCGAAGGCGCTGGTCGATGCGCTGAACGTGTTCCTGCTGCGCAACCACGCCGCCGGGCGCAGCAGCGTGTTGATCATCGACGAGGCGCAGAACCTCGCGCCCGAGCTGCTCGAGCAGCTGCGCTTGCTGACCAACCTCGAGACCGACACCCACAAGCTGCTGCAGATCGTGCTGATCGGCCAGCCCGAGCTGCGCCAGCGCCTGGCCGAGCCCGGGCTGGAGCAGCTGGCGCAGCGCGTGATCGCGCGTTACCACCTCGAGCCGCTGTCGGCCGACGAGACACCCGAGTACGTGCGCCACCGGCTGTCGGTCGCGGGCCTCGCGGCCGGCATGCCGTTCGACGCAGCGGCGCTCAAGCGCGTCCACCGCCACGCGCGCGGCGTGCCGCGCCGCATCAACCTGCTGTGCGACCGCGCGCTGCTCGGCGCCTATGCCGAAGGGCGCTCCGAGGTGAGCGTGCCGATGGTCGACCGCGCGGCGCGGGAGGTCTTCGCCGAGTCGGGCACCGGCGCCGGTGTCGGGGTCGGCCGTTGGGCGCCGTCGCGCACCGTCGTCGCCGCGCTCGCGCTCGCGGGCGGCGCGGCGCTGGCCTGGCTCGCGCTGCGTGGCGCGCCGCCGGCGTCTCCCACCGTGGCCGCCGCGCCAGCGGTCGCACGGGCCGCCCCTGCCCCGCCCCCGGCCGCGTCGACAGCGCCCACGGACGCCCCCGCAGCGGCGCCGCGTGACGTCGTGCTGCCGCCGCGCGTCGACGCCGCGACGCTGGCTGCGCGGGCCAGTTCGCTGTGGCCGGACGACGCCGGCGCCTGGCGTGCGCTCGGCGCGGCCTGGCAACAACGGGCCGGCGCCGACGTGTCGGACCCGTGTCGCGGCTTTGCGGAGGCGGGCGTTGCCTGCCACCAGCGCGAGCTCACGCTGGCGCAGGTACGCCAGCTCGACCGGCCCGGCTGGTTGACGCTGCAGGCCGACGGCGGCCGCGCGGGCCGCGCGCTGCTGACCGGGCTCGGGCCGCAGGACGCGACGCTGCAGCTGCCCGACGGGCCGGTGCGGGTGTCGCTCGCGACCTTGGCGACGCTCTGGCAGGGCGACTACGCCACGCTGTGGCGCACGCCGCCCGGCTGGGCCGGCGACCCGGGGGCGCTGCGCGGCGACGGGCCGCTCGCACGCTGGCTGCTGGCGCAGCTCGGCGCCTACCAGGCTGGCGCGTTGCCGCTGGACGTGCCGCTGCGGGTGCGGGTCGAAGCCTTCCAGCGCGCGCAGGGGCTGCAACCCGACGGCATGGCCGGGCCGCTCACGCTGATGCAGCTCAACCGCGCACTCGGCGTCGACGAGCCGCACCTCGTGGCCAGCGCCGAACGCGCCCCCGGGCGCTGACCGACCCCGGACGACCCAGGAGCGCGCCCGATGTCCTACGTCCTCGATGCCCTGCGCCGCGCGGATGCCGAACGGCGGCGCGGTGGCCTGCCCGATCTGCACGCGCAGCCGGTGTCCATCGACGCCGCCTCCGCGACGGCGACGCCAGCCTCCGGTCGACGAGGGTTCTGGCTGCTCGGCGCGGTGGCCGCGGCCGTGCTGCTGGCGGGGCTGGGCGGCTGGCTGTGGTTGCAGCGCGACGCGGCGCCGGCGGCCCGGCCGGGCGCGGGGTCGCCGATGTCCGCCGGCGGTGTCGTCGGCGGTGTCGCCACCGCGCCGGCCGACGCGTTGCCGGCCCCGTCGTCGTCGATGCCGCCGATGCCACGCTCGCAGCCGGTGCCGCCGCGCCCGGCCGCGCCGCGCCCCGCCGCCGGGCCGCTGGCCCGCTCCAGCCTGCTCAATCCCGAGCCCACCGGTCCAGCGTCGCCGACCACGACGCTGCCCGCGCGGACGCCGACAACGACGCCAACCACGTCGCCCACGAACTCGGTTCCTGGCGCGCCCCCGGCCGGCGAGCGGGTGCCGACGCTGGCGTCGCTGCCGGCCGCGCTGCGTCAGCAACTCCCGCCGCTGGCCTTCGGCGGTGCCACCGATTCGACCTCGGCCGCCGCGCGCATGCTGATCGTCAACGGGCAGGTCGTGCGCGAGGGCGACGAGATCGCGCCCGGCCTCGTGCTCGAACGCATCATGCTGCGCTCGGCGCGCATGCGCTGGCGCGGCCAGCGCTTCGAGGTGGCGTACTGAGCACCCCCCCAGGAAATGACTCTCGTCATTCCCGCCCCCGGGGGTCAAGGAAAGTGGCAAAGCCACATCTCCTCGAGGCGGACCGGGCGCTCCGCCGCCGCCGCCCCGGCTCAGTTCAGCGCCACCCCCTTGACCTGGGCGTAGAGGGCGTCGCCCGGCTGCAACGCCAGCGCGTCGGCGCTGCGGCGTGTGATGCGCGCGAGCAGCGGTGTCGTCGCGTCGCCGGCGGTCGGTGCCGTCGTCGATGGCGCGCTGGCGATCAATCGCAGCAGCACCGTGTCGCCGTCCACCTGCAAGCGGTCGAGCCGCACGGGCAGCGCGTTGAGGATGCTGGTCTGCTCGGGCGCGCGGCGCGTGACGCTGACGTCGCGCGCCAGCACACGTGCCCGCACCCGGGTGCCGGTGGGCGCCGGTGCGGCGCCGAGCCAGAGCCGGCCACCGGGAAAGCCGAGCTGCAGCAGGCCGTAGGCGGCGTCGTGCGCCACGACCGTGGCGTCGATCACGACCCCGGCATCGTCGGGCACGCCGGGCGCGCGTGGCAGCGGCAGATCGGGGCGCGCCATCAGTTCGGCCAGGGGCCCGGCGGCGACCGCCGCGCCGTCGCGCAGCAGCACGAGGTGGTCGGCCAGGCGCGTGACCTCGTCGAGTGAATGCGTGACGTAGACGATGGGCAGCGCGAGCGTGCGCTGCAGCTGCTCGAGCACCGGCAGCAGCTCCGCCTTGCGCGCCGCATCGAGCGCGGCCAGCGGCTCGTCCATCAGCAGCAGGCGCGGGCTGCCGGCGAGGGCGCGTGCGATCGCGACGCGCTGGCGTTCGCCGCCGGACAGCGTCGCCGAACGGCGCGCCAGCAGCGGCTGCAGACCGAGCAGCGTGATCACCTCGTCAGCGTCGATGCGGCGGTGCGCGCCTGGGGGCACACGCCGCGCCGCATAGGCGAGCTGCGCCTGCACGCTCAGGTGCGGGAACAGCGCGGCCTCCTGGATCACGTAGCCGAGGCCACGCCGGTGGGTCGGCACGAAGACGCCGCGCGCGTCGTCCTGCCAGGCCTCGCCGTCCAGCATGACTCGGCCGACCGCCCGTTCCAGCCCCGCGAGCGCGCGCAGCAGGGTCGTCTTGCCGCAGCCCGAGGGGCCGAACAGCGCGGTCACGCCGCGCGCCGGGAGCGACAGCTCGACGGCGAGCGCAAAGCCCGGCCGGGTCAGCCGCAGCGCGGCCTCGATCATGGCCGCGCCGCCGGGGGGTTCAGCGCACCGGCGCGCGCGGGCGGCCGATGCACGCGGTACAGCGCGAGCAGCACGATAAGCGCGAAGCCGACCATGCCGGCCGCGAGCCGGTGCGCGCTCGCGAAGTCGGCCGCCTCGACGTGGTCGTACACGGCCAGCGACACCACGCGAGTGGCGCCCGGGATATTGCCCCCGATCATCAGCACGACGCCGAATTCGCCCACGGTGTGCGCGAAGCCGAGCACGCTGGCGGTCAGCAGCCCGGGTCGCGCCAGTGGCAGCGCGACCGTGAAAAACCGATCGAGCGGGCCGGCGCGCAGCGTCGCCGCCGCTTCCAGCGTGCGCTCGTCGATGGCCTCGAACGCCTGCAGCACTGGCTGCACGACGAAGGGCATCGAGGCCAGCACCGAGGCGACGACGAGCCCGCCGAAGGTGAACGGCAGGCGGCCGACCCTGAGCGCCTCGGTCAACTGTCCGATCGGGCCCTGCGGCCCCATCAGCAGCAGCAGGTAGAAGCCGATCACCGTTGGCGGCAATACGAGCGGCAGCGTGATCAACGACACCCACAGCGGCTTCAGCCGCGACCGTGTGCGTGCCAGCCACCACGCCAGCGGTGTGCCGAGCAGCAGCAGCAGCAGGGTGCTGACGCCCGCCAGTGCGGCGGTGAGCCGCACCGCCTGCCAATCGGCCGCGCTCATCGGATTCGTGTCGTCGACCGGCTACGGCGTCGCGTCGCCGTAGCCGAAGGCCCGGATGCGCGCGCGCGCTGCATCCGAACGCAGGTACTCGAGCAGCGCACGCGCCGCCGGGTTCGCCGCCCCGTGCGCCAGCAGCACGGCGTCCTGGCGGATCGGCGCGTGCAGCGATGCCGGCACCTCCCACCATGACCCGACCGCCGCCCGGCCCGGCGCGCGCACTTGCGACAGCGCCACGAAGCCGAGTTCGGCGTTGCCGCTGACGACGAACTGGTAGGTCTGGGCGATGTTCTGCCCCATCACGATCGTCGGCGTCAGGCGCTCGAACAGCCCGCGCGCATCGAGCACCTCCATCGCGGCGCGTCCGTACGGCGCCAGGCGCGGGTTCGCGAGGGCGAGGTGCCGGAAGCGGCCAGCTTGCGCCAGCACCGCGCCGCCCGCGTCGACCAGGCCCGGCATGGCGCTCCACAGTGCGAGCCGGCCGATCGCGTAGGTGAAGGCGCTGCCGGACACCGCGTGCCCGTCGGCGATCAGCCGCGCCGGTGTCTCGGCATCCGCCGCCAGCAAGACGTCGAACGGTGCGCCGGCCGCGATCTGGCTGGACAGCTTTCCGGTGGCGCCTGCGACGACGACGACGGTGTGCCCGCTGGTGGTGCGAAAGTCGGGCGCGATCGCCTCCAGCGGGGCGACGAAATTGGCCGCCACCGCGACCGTCACGTCGGCCGCGACCGCTGCGGGCGCGGCGCCGAGCCCCGCCAACGCAATCAGCCCGGTCATCCCCGTCAGCCAGAGGGCTGCGAGGCGACGCGCCGGCTTGCCGCCACGCAGCGAGGGGGGCCTGCTTGGCATCAGTCCGCCACCATCAGGATCACGCTCGAGCGCTCGAACGTGGCCGCCGCGCGCACGCCCGGGGCCAACTGCAGCGCGGCCACGGTCTCGCGTGTGACCACGGCGGTCGCGCAACGGCCGAGGCCGAGGTCGATCGCCACTTCGGCATTGACCGGCCCGTCGACGATGCGCTGCACGGTGCCCCACAGGCGGTTCATCGGCGGACCCGGTGCGGGCGCCGGGTCCGGCCCGCTGTCCGTCAGCAAGCGCAGCGACGGCGCCTTCACCAGCGCGACCACCTCGCGACCGAGCGCCAGCCCGAGCTGCTCGGCCGAGGTGCGCGTGACGAGCGCGGCGATCTCGGTCTGATCGTCGAGCCGGAACGCGACCTCGACCCCCTGCGGGCCATCCCGCAGCGCACACACGCGGCCGGTGAACTGGTTGCGGGCGCTGCTGCGCCAGGCCAGCCGCCGCAGCAGCCGCTGCACGGCGCCGACCTCGGCGCCTCCGGGCTCGTCGGCGAAGCGGCCGGAGACGCGGTCCAGCGCCGCCTGCTGTTCGGCCTCGAGCGCACGGTACAAGGCCAGCACCCGCCGCCCGTAGTCGGTCAGCCGGGTGCCGCCGCCGGACCGGCCGCCGGCGCTGCGCTGCACCAGAGCTTGTCCGGCGACCGTGTTCATCGCCTCGACCGCGTCCCAGGCCGCCTTGTACGACAGCGGCACGTGGCGCGCCGCCTGCGTGATCGAGCCGTGGCGATCGATCGCCTCCAGCAGGCGCACGCGCCGTTCGCCGAGCAAGGGGGTGCCGTCGCCGGCGCGCAGTTCCCAGTGACCGGTCAGCCGCGGCGGGGGTTGCGGAGTCGTTGTATCGGCAGATGCCGGACGCATGCAAGGATCGTGACCCATGATTGCCTTGATCGTCATAGTCTTGACTATACAGCGAGTGTGATGAACGTTCCCAGGCTGGCCACCGCCGGAGCAGTGCGTGTTCGCCCTCGCATCGGCGAGGGCATCCCTGCGGCTGTCACCATCGCGCTGAGCTTGCCCCCTTCGGGGTGATGAGGAATTTGCGTGCACGACCTCGAGTTGTTGATCATCCCGGGCAGCGCGCGCCGGGGTTCCTTGAACCTGGCGCTTGCCCGCCACGCCGCCGCCCGGGCGCAGGCCTCCGGCGCCCGCACGACGCTTTTCGACTTGCGTGCGCTGGCGCTGCCGGTGTACGACGGCGACTTCGAAGCCGAGCGCGGCGTGCCCGAAGCTGCATTGCAGCTGCTGCACGCCGTGCAAGCGGCCGATGGCGTGCTGATCGTGACGCCGGAGTACAACGGCTTCCCGACGCCGCTCGTGATCAACGCGTTCGACTGGTTGTCGCGCGTCAAGGCCGCCGACGGCCATCCGGCGGGTCTCGGCGTGACGACGAACCGGCCGGTGGCCTTGCTGTCGGCGTCGCCCGGTCCGCTGGGCGGCCTGCGCTCGATGAACTTCCTGCGCCAGTACCTGCAGATGAGCTTCGCGATGATCGTCGTGCCGCAGCAGTTCGCGCTTGTCCGCGCCGGCGACGCCTTCGACGCCGAGCAGCGGCTGACCGACGAGCGCGCCCGGACGGCGGTCGACGGCGTGCTGCAGGCGCTCGGCGCGCTGGCCGGCGCGCTGTCGGCGGCGCGGCGTGCCGCACCGCCCGCGCCGTAGCCGCTCGGAGCCAGCGCCCGACCCCGTCGCACGGCCTACCATTGGCGCCAGCGGGCGCCGTCGCGCCCACGGGAGGTGGCGCGCATGTCGTCCGGCAAGATCCTCGTCGCGCAGGGGGGCGGTCCGACCGCCGTCATCAACCAGTCGCTCGTCGGCGTCGTGCTCGAGGCGCGCCGTTTCGCGGCTGTGCAGCGGGTCGTCGGAGCGCGCCACGGCGTGCGCGGCATCGTCGACGAGGACCTGATCGACCTCACGCAGGAGACGCGCGCCAACCTGGAGGCGGTCGCCGCGACGCCGGGTTCCGCTCTCGGCTCGACGCGCGACAAGCCCGACCTGAAGTACTGCCAGGAAATCCTGCGGGTGCTGCGCGCGCAGGAGATCGGGCAGTTCTTCTACATCGGCGGCAACGATTCCTCCGACACCGTTCGCATCGTCGCCGAGCAGGCGGCGGCGGCCGG
>JBDTUO010000027.1:0-15681 GCA_040007675.1 Rubrivivax sp. | reverse complement strand
GCAAGCAGATCCTGCGGGCCGGGCTCGAGGACCACTTCTGCGGCAAGCTGCTCGGTCTGCCGATGGGCTGCGACGTCTGCTACACCAACCACGCCGAAGCCGACTCCGACGACATGGACAACCTGCTGGTGCTGCTCGCCGCGAGCGGGCTGAACTTCGTGATGGGCGTGCCGGGCGCCGACGACGTGATGCTGAACTACCAGAGCACCTCGTTCCACGACGCGCTGTTCGTGCGCCGCCTGCTCGGCCTGAAGCGGGCGCCCGAATTCGAGGCCTGGCTGCACGCGCAGGGCATCACCGACGCCGCCGGCGCGTTGCGCAGCTTCGCGCCGTCCGCTGCGGCGCCGGCACTCGTCGCGTCTGTCGTTCGCACGCTCGGGGGCCTGTGCGGATGAAGGACGATCCGACGCCGAAGCCGCTGCCCGCGCCCGCGCCCGCGCCGCCGACGAGCCTGCTGCCGCCGCCCGACCCGTGGGTGGCGCTGCGCCGCCACACGCCGGCGCGCATCGCGCTCGGGCGCAGTGGCGTCGCATTGCCGACGCACGAAGTGCTGCGCTTCGCCGCCGCTCACGCGATGGCGCGCGATGCCGTGCACGTGCCGCTGGACGTCGACGCGCTCGAGGCCGACCTGCGGCGCGCGGGATTCGCTCCGCGGCGGGTGGCGAGCCAGGCCACGACGCGCGACGAATACCTGCGCCGGCCCGACCTCGGGCGCCGCCTGGCGCCCGCCGACGCCGTCGCGCTGCAGTCTGCGGCGGCCGGGCCGGTCGACCTGCTGGTGATGCTCGCCGACGGCCTGTCCGCCGTCGCGCTGCAGCGCCACGCGCTGCCGCTGCTGTGCGCGCTGCGGGACACGCTGGGTGACTCGCTCCGCTGGGCGCCGCCGCTCATCGCGTGCCAGGCCCGCGTCGCGCTGGCCGACGAGGCCGGCGAGTTGCTCGGCGCGCGCGTGGCGCTGATCCTGCTCGGCGAGCGCCCCGGCCTGAGCGCACCCGACAGCCTCGGCGCCTACCTGACGTTTGCGCCGGCGCGGGGCCGCGTGGATGCCGAGCGCAACTGCGTCAGCAACATCCGGCCCGAAGGCTTGCCGCCGGCACCCGCCGCGGCGCGCATCGCGTGGCTGCTGCAGCAGGCGCTGCGGCGCCGGCTCAGCGGCGTGGCCTTGAAGGACGACAGCGCGACCGCGCAGCTCGACGGCTGATGCAGAGGCTCAGGCGATGCGTCCGAACCACCACACCGACAGCCCCGCCGCCAGCACCGTGAGCAAGGCGCCGAGCGCGGCGAACAGCGCCGAGATCTCGGTCTCCTTGCGCTCGACGACCATGCGCGACGACAGCGATTCGTAGACCTTCTTCAGGTCCTCGGCCGTGCCGGCGTAGAAGTACTCGCCGAGCGTCATCGACGAGACCGTCTTCAGCGTGTCCTCGTCGAGCCGCACGCGCATGCTCCACCCCTCGAAGCCGATGATCTCGCCTTCCTTGGTGCCGACGCCCACCGTATAGACCCGAATGCCGCGCTCGGCGGCCAGCTTGGCCGCATCCAGCGGGTCGGGGCCGGTCGTGCGCTGGCCGTCCGTCAGCATGATGATCGCGGCCGAGCTGTACGAGCCGGGTTCGACCGGCGTGAAGACCTTCTTCGGTTTTTCGTCGCCCAGCGGCCCACCGGGGAACTTGCGCTGCCCGGTGATGTGCTGGATCTCGATGCCGTCGTCCGGGAACAGCGTCGCGACCGACAGCACGAGCGCGCTGCCGGTGGCGGTGGCGCGCTGCAACTGGAACCGGTCGATCGCGGCGATCACGTCTTCGCGGCTGGTGGTCGGCGCCTGCACCACGGCGGCCGTACCGGCGAACGAGATGACGCCGACCCGCGCGTCGCGTGGCAGGCCCTGGACAAAACTCTTGGCCGCCTCCTGCGACGCGACCAGCCGGTTCGGCTTGACGTCCTCGGCGCGCATGCTGCCGGACACGTCCATCGCCAGGATGATGGTGCGCTGCGCCAGCGGCAGCGTGATGGTCGCCGTCGGGCGCGCGATGGCCAGCAGCAGCGCGGCCAGCGCCAGCAGCATCAGCAGCGGGGGCACGTGGCGGCGCCAGCCGGGCCCCTTGCCGAGCGCCTGGCGCGCGATCGCGACGCTCGCCAGGCGCACGGTCTGGCGTCGCCGGCGCCGCAGCAGCCAGACGTACAAGCACACCAGCAGCGGCAGCGCCGCCAGCGTCCACAGCAGGGTCGGCCACTGGAAGCTCATGCCAGCCTCCTCGTTGTCGTCGTCAGGTTGAGCGCGGGCCTCATGGGGTCACCGCCGCCGGGGTGGGGCTCAGGTGGGCCGCAAACGCCACCGGCGGCGCGTGCGCGCCGAATGCGCGCCGCCGCCGCAGGTCTGCGAAGCGCAGCAGCGCGCCGAGCAGGTCGTCGTCGGTCGCCAGCTCCAGGCAGTCGACACCGGCGCGCGCGAAGGCGGTCGCGAGCTGCGCCTCGGCGGCATCGGCCAGCGCGGCGTAGCGCGCGCGGAAGGCGGGGTCGGTGGAATCGATGAACAGCTGCTCGCCGGTCTCGGCGTCCTCGATCGTCACCAGCCCGACGTCGGGCAGCGCCATCTCGAGCGGGTCGAACAGCCGGATCGCGACGACGTCGTGGCGCTGCGCCAGGCGGCCGAGTGCATCCTCCCAGCCGGGCGCGCTGATGAAGTCGGACACCACGAACACGAGCGAGCGACGCCGGATCACGCCGTCGGCGGTCGCCAGCAGGTCGTACAGCGCCGTGCCCTGGCCGCCGCGCACCGGCGGGCGCGGTGCGCGCATGCGCTGCAGCAGCTCGAGCACGTGCACGCGCGACGCGCCCGGCCGCAGCACGGTGTCGACCTTGTGGCCGTAGAGCACCGCGCCGACGCGGTTGCCGTGGCGCGTCAGCACGCGCGCCAGCGCGGCGACGAAGCCGCTCGACACCGCGAGCTTGGTGACGTCGCCGGAGCCGAAGTCGACACTGCCCGACAGGTCGAGCAGGAACCACGCGCTGAGGTCGCGGTCTTCGTGGAACTGGCGCACGTAGGGCTGCTGCATGCGCGCGGTCACGTTCCAGTCGATGTGGCGCACGTCGTCGTGCAGCTGGTACTCGCGCAGGTCGGCCAGGTCGACGCCGGCGCCGCGCAGCAGCGTGCGGTAGTCACCCTGCAGCAGGCCGTCGAGCCGGCGCAGCACCGTCCATTCCAGGCGCTGCAGCAGCGCGTCGCTGCCGACCGGCGGCGACGCGGCGCGCGCGGCCGAGGTGTCAGGCGGTGGCTTGGGCATCGGCTTGGGGGTGGGCGAGCGGCTTGTCGGGCACCGGGATCTTCTTCAGCACCCGCTGCACGAGGTCGTCGGCGCTGAGGCCTTCGGCCAGCGCCTCGTACGACGGCACGAGCCGGTGGCGCAGCACGTCCGGCACGAGGTCGACCATGTCCTCCGGCAAGGCGTAGACGCGACCGCGCAGCATCGCCAGCGCGCGTGCGCCTTCGATCAGCCCGATCGTCGCGCGCGGGCTCGCGCCGTAGGTCAGGTAGGGCGCCAGCTCCGCGAGGTCGTACTTCGCCGGCCGGCGCGTCGCGCTCACCACCTTGACCGCGTACTGAATGAGCGACGGGTCGACGTAGATGCGGCGGCATTCCTGCTGCAGCGCGTGGAGCTGCAGCGTGTCGGCCACCGCCTGGACCTGAATCGGAACGCCGGTGACGCGCTCGGCGATCACGAATTCCTCTTCCTCGGACGGGTAGTCGACCAGCACCTTCATCATGAAGCGGTCGACCTGCGCCTCGGGCAGCGGGTAGGTGCCTTCGGTCTCGATCGGGTTCTGCGTTGCCATCACGAGAAACGGCTCGGGCACCTTGTGGGTCTCGCCGGCGATCGTCACCTGGCGCTCCTGCATCACCTCGAGCAGCGCGCTCTGCACCTTGGCCGGCGCGCGGTTGATCTCGTCGGCCAGCAACAGGTTGGCGAACACCGGCCCGAGCGAGGTGCCGAACTCGCCGCTCTTCTGGTTGTAGATGCGGGTGCCGATCAGGTCGGCCGGCACCAGGTCCGGCGTGAACTGGATGCGCTTGAAGCTGCCCCGCACGCTGCGCGCCAGCGTCTTGACGGTCAGCGTCTTGGCCAGGCCGGGCACGCCCTCGACCAGCAGGTGGCCCTCGGCGAGCAGTGCGACGAGAACGCGCTCGAGAAAGCGGTCCTGGCCGACGACGACGCGCTTGACCTCGTACAGGATGCGCTCCATCAGCGTGGCAGTGTCGCGCGGGTCGGGGGTGGTCATGGCGGCAGCGTCCTGGACGGAAATCGGCAGAAGAAGAAGGACATCAGAACGGGGGCAGTCCGGCGGCCTGGGCCGCGTTCTCGATCGGCACCGCGAACCCGATGCCGACGAAGGTGCGCTGTTCGGACGGGTTCAGGATCGCGGTCACGATCCCGACCACCTGGCCGTCCATCGTGACCAGCGGCCCGCCCGAATTGCCCGGGTTGGCGGCGGCGTCGAACTGGATCAGGTTGGTCAGCTCGCGCTGGCCCTCGGGCGAACGGAATTCGCGCTTCAGGCCGGAGACCACGCCGGCACTGACCGACGGCCCGATGCCGAACGGGTGGCCGACCGCGATCACGCCGTCGCCCGGCTGCAGGTCGGCGGTCGAGCGCATCGTCGCGGCCTGCAGGTCGTCGGGCAGCTTGCGCGCCTTCAGCACCGCGAGGTCGTTCTCGGGCTGCGTGCCGACCAGGTCGGCCTCCGACTCCAGCCCGTCCCAGAAACGCACCTTGACGCGGCGCGACCCCTGCACCACGTGCAGGTTGGTCAGGATGGTGCCGTTGTCGATGATGACGACGCCGGTGCCCAGGCTGCGGTCCATCGCCCGCTGATCGGCCTTGTCGTCGCCGTCGTCCTTCTCGTCCATCAGGCCCGTCACGCGCACGACCGACGGCACGATCGCCGCGTAGGCCTTGGCGGCGGCCGACGGCAAGGGTTCCTTCTCGAGCGACGCGCGCACCGCGGTGTCGATGTGCTGCTGCGTGATGATGCGCGCAGAGGGCTGCAGCGCCAGCAGCACCGCCACCCCGGCCAGCGTGGCGACGCTCGCGACACCGGCCCACCACGGCCCCGGGTGGCGCGCCGGCCAGCCGGCCAGGCCGCGCCGGCGCCGCGGCGATGCGGGTGCAGCGGCAGCCGCGCCCGGTGCCGCACCGGCAGGCACTGCCGCCGCCGATCCGGTCGACCCGGTCCGGGCCGGCGGACGCACGCCGAGCGGTGCCCGCGCGCCCGGCCCCGGCAGCGGCGCAGGGCGGCGCGGTGAGCGGCTGGTCAGCGTCGTCTTCGGCATCGGCTGGGCGTTGTTGGGCTATCCGTCGGGCGCTGCGCACTCGGCAACGCCACACTATCACGACGGACCCCGCCCTGCACCGTCGGGCAGAGCAAAGACCCCCGTTCGAGCTGTGGTGGAATCGCCAGCACATGTGGATCGATTCGCACTGTCACCTCGACGCGCCCGAGTTCGACCCCGACCGGGACGCCGTCTGGCACGCGGCGCGTGCGGCCGGGGTCGGGCTGTTGGTCGTGCCGGCGGTAGAGGTCGCGAACTTCGACGTCGTGCGCAGCCTGGCGCACCGCCACGGCCTGGCGTATGCGCTCGGCATTCATCCGCTGTGCGTGGACCGCGCGTGCGACACCGACCTCGACCGGCTGCAGCAGGCGCTGCACGAGGCGCGCGACGATGCGCGGCTGGTCGCGGTCGGCGAGGTCGGGCTGGACCACTTCGTGCCCGGGCTCGACCGTGCACGTCAGCAGCACTTCTACGTCGCGCAGCTGAAGCTCGCCCGCGACGCCGGGCTGCCGGTCGTGCTGCACGTGCGGCGATCGGCCGACGCGCTGCTGGCCGGGCTGCGGCGCATCGAGGTGGCCGGCGGCATCGTGCACGCCTTCAACGGCAGCGCCCAGCAGGCGGCGGCCTTCACCGCGCGCGGCTGGCGGCTCGGCTTCGGCGGCGCGATGACCTTCGAGCGTGCGCTGCGCATCCGTGCGCTCGCGCGATCGGTGCCCGACGACGCGGTGGTGCTGGAGACCGACGCGCCGGACATCCCGCCGCAGTGGGTGTATCGCACGGCCGCGCAGCGCGGTGCGGCCCCGGCCGCTCGATCCGATGGCGGCCCGCCACCGTCGGCGCAGGCGCGCAACGCGCCGGCCGAACTGCCGCGCATCGGCGCGGTGCTGGCGACGCTGCGCGGCTGGCCGGTGCACGACGCCGCCGCCGTCACGACCGCCAACGCCTGCGCCGCCCTGCCGCGCCTGGGCGCCTTGTATGCGGCCGTGGGTGGGGCCGTGGGTGGGGCCGCCGCATGACCGCCGCGCCGTTGCTGCAGGGGCTGCCGCCGGTGGTCGGGCGGGCGACGCGTCTGCTCGTGCTGGGCAGCTTTCCCGGCACGGCCTCGTTGCGCGCCGGCCAGTACTACGCCCACCCGCGCAACCAGTTCTGGCCGCTGCTGTCGTCGCTGTGGGGCGAGGACCTCGGCGCGCTGGCGTACCCGGCGCGGCTGCGCCGGTTGCGCCGGCATGGTGTCGGGCTGTGGGACGTCTACGCGAGTTGCCGGCGCGAGGGCAGCCTGGACACGGCGATCGAGCAGGCGCAGCCGAACGACCTCGCCGCGCTGCGCCAGCGCACGCCGGCGCTGCAGGCGGTCGCGCACAACGGCGGCGAGTCGGCGCGGTCGATGGGCGTGACGCGCAGCTTCGGCGTGCCGGTGTGGCGGCTGCCGTCGACCAGCCCGGCCAACGCGAGCTGGTCTTTCGAGCGCAAGCGCGCCGTGTGGCGCGAGGCCTTCGTGCAGGCGGGCATCGATGTCGTCGGCTGAGCGCGCCAGCCCGGCGTTGCCGGAGGTGACCTTGTCGGAGGCCGGCGGCGTGCGCTACCTGCACTTGGGCACGCCGTGGGTGCAGGGCGCGATGCGCCCGCGCGCGCCGCTCGTCGTCGAGCTCGACTACGTGCAGCGCATGCTGGCGGCCTTGCTGTGGCTTGACCCCGCCGTCTGGGACCGCCCCGGCGCCAAGTCGGGCGACGCCGACGCGCGGCGCGCGGTGCAGCTGGGTCTGGGGGCGGGCGCGCTCACGCGCTTCACGCACCGCGCGCTGCACATGGCGACGACGGCGGTCGAACTCAACCCGCAGGTGATCGAGGTCAACCACGCGTGGTTCCGCGTCCCGCGTTCCGCGCCCGGGCTCGAACTCGTGCAGGCCGATGCCGGCGCCTGGGTGGCGCAGGCGCCGCCGCGCAGCGCGACGCTGCTGCAGGTCGACCTCTACGACGACGACGCGGCCGCGCCGGTGCTCGACGACGCCGACTTCTACGCGGGCTGCCGCCGCCTGCTGGCCGACGACGGCGTGCTCGCGGTGAACCTGTTCGGTCGCGACGCGCAGTTCGACCGCAGCCTGGCGCGGCTGGCGGCGGTGTTCGGCCGCGATCACCTGTGGGCGCTGCGCGCGACGCGCGAAGGCAACCGGATCGTGATCGCCACGCGCACGCTCGCGCTGCCGCCGCGCGCGGTGCTGGCGGGGCGCGCGGCTACCATCGAGGCGCGTTTCGGTGCTTTCGGGCTGCCGGCGCGCAAGTGGCTGCGCATGCTGCGGCCCTGTCCACCGCTGCCCGCGGCCGAGCCCACCGGCGCCGACGTGCAGCGCTCCGCCACGCCATGACCGCACCTGACCCTCGCCCTCCCACTGCCGCCGCGCGTGCACCTGGCCCCCCTGGCCGATCGGCTGCCGCGCCACCGGCGCTGCCGGCCGGCCGGCTCGAATGGCGCAGCCTGCTCGACGGCCTGCGCCAGGACGGCTGGATCGCGGCCGACGACGCCGAGCGTGTCGTGCAGCGCTTCGGCGGCGGAGTGTCCAGCCTGCACGCGCTGGTGCGGCTGGGCGGCGCCGGCCTGCGCCGCCACGGTTCCGGGGCGGCGCTGGACACCGAGGCGCTGACCGAGTGGCTGGCGAGCCGCACCGGCTTGCCGTACCTGCGCATCGATCCGCTGCGGGCCGACGTCGGCCGGGTCGCCGACGTGATGTCGGTGCGCTACGCCGAGACCCGCTGCGCGCTGCCGCTGAACTTCGGTCCGACCGAGGTGACGATCGCGACCGCCGAGCCGCTGGACGCCGACTGGGTGAGCGAGATCGAATCGCACACCCGGCGCCGGGTGCGGCTGGTGGTGGCCAACCCGGTCGACGTGCGGCGCTACACGACCGAGTTCTACGCGCTCGCGAAGTCGGTGCGCGCGGCGGGCAAGGGCGAGGTCGCTGGCCCGGCGAGCTTCGAGCAGCTGGTCGAACTCGGCCGCAGCAACAAGCAGCTCGATGCCAACGACCAGGGCGTCGTGCAGGTCGTCGACTGGCTGTGGCAGTACGCGTTCGACCAGCGCGCGAGCGACATCCACCTCGAGCCGCGGCGCGAGATGGGCGTGATCCGCTTCCGCATCGACGGTGTCATGCACACCGTCTACCAGGTGCCGATGTCGGTCATGAGCGCGATGACGGCGCGCATCAAGCTGCTCGGCCGCATGGACGTCGTCGAGCGCCGCCGCCCGCTCGACGGTCGCATCAAGACCCGCCGGCCGGAGCTCGACGGCAAGGACGGCGCCGAGGTCGAGATGCGGCTGTCGACGATGCCGACCGCGTTCGGCGAGAAGATGGTGATGCGCATCTTCGACCCCGACACGGTGGTCAAGGACCTCGAGCAGCTCGGTTTCGGCAACCACGACGCGCCGCGCTGGGCCGAGCTGATCGCGCGCCCGCACGGCATCATCCTCGTCACCGGCCCCACCGGCAGCGGCAAGACGACGACGCTCTACAGCACGCTCAAGCGGCTGGCGACCGACGACGTCAACGTCTGCACGATCGAGGACCCGATCGAGATGATCGAGCCGGCGTTCAACCAGACGCAGGTGCACGCGGCGATCGACATGGGTTTCGCGGAGGGCCTGCGGGCGCTGATGCGGCAGGACCCGGACATCATCATGGTGGGCGAGATCCGCGACCTCGCGACCGCCGAGATGGCGATCCAGGCTGCGCTGACCGGCCACCTCGTGTTCAGCACCCTGCACACCAACGATGCGGCGGCCGCGGTGACGCGGCTGGCGGACCTCGGCGTGCCGCCGTACCTGATCGCGGCCACCGTGGTGGGCGTGCTCGCGCAACGGCTTGCGCGCTCGCTGTGCCCGGCGTGCAAGCAGCGCGACGAATCGACGACGCGCGAGACGCTCGACGAAATCGCCAGGCCGTGGCGGCTGTCGGGCGGCGTGCGCGCCTACCGCCCGGTCGGCTGCCTCGAGTGCCGCCACACCGGCTACCGCGGCCGCGTCGGGCTGTACGAACTGCTGGCTATCACCGACGTGGCGCGCAGCCACGTGCACCCGACCCTCGATGCCCGTGCGCTGCGCCGCCAGGCGGTCAAGGACGGCATGCGGCCGCTGCGCCTGGCCGGGGCGATGAAGGTCGCCGAAGGCGTGACGACGATCGAAGAGGTGCTGCGCAGCACCCCGGGTCTGGACGGCGCGGCTTGAACGCCGCCGTGGAGGAGCCATGAGAATCAAGAGCCAGCGCGACTTCTGGTCCGGCGTGATGTTCATCCTGGTCGGGATCGGTTTCGCCTGGGGCGCACAGAACTACACCTTCGGCAGCTCCGCGCGACCGGGACCGGCCTATTTCCCGTTCGGGCTCGGCATCCTGCTGGCCATGCTCGGCGCGATCGTGCTGTTCAAGGCGCTCACCGTCGCGACCGAAGGGGGTGACCCGGTCGGCGCGATCGCCTGGAAGCCGTTGCTGATCATCGTCGGCTCGCTCGTGCTGTTCGGACTGCTGCTGCCGGTGCTGGGCATGATCGTGGCGCTGCCGCTGCTGGTGATCACGTCGGCGCTGGCGGGCGACGAGTTCCACGTCGGCGAGGCGCTGTTCAACGCGGCGGTGCTGACTTTCGGCAGCTGGGGAATTTTCATCTGGGGTCTGAACCTCGTGATCCCGCTGTGGCCGAAGTTCCTGGGCTGGTGAGGGCCGCGGCGCGATGCAGGAACTGATCAACAACCTCGCCCTCGGCCTGTCGGTCGCGGTGACGCTGCAGAACCTGGCCTATGCCTTTCTGGGAGCCCTGCTCGGCACGCTGATCGGCGTGCTGCCCGGCCTCGGCCCGCTGGCGACGATCGCGATGCTGCTGCCGAGCGTCTATGCGCTGGACGCCACGCCGGCGCTGATCATGCTGGCCGGCATCTACTACGGGGCGCAGTACGGCGGGTCGACGACGGCGATCCTGATCAACGTGCCGGGCGAGGCGTCGTCGGTCGTGACCGCGATCGACGGCTATGCGATGGCGCGCAAGGGCCGCGCGGGGCCGGCGTTGGCCGCTGCGGGCCTCGGCTCGTTCTTTGCCGGCTGCGTCGCCACGCTGATCATCGCCGCGTTCGCACCGCCGCTGACCGAAATCGCGTTCAAGTTCGGCCCGGCGGAATACTTCTCGCTGATGGTGCTCGGCCTGATCGGCGCGGTCGTCCTGGCGTCGGGCTCGCTGATCAAGGCGATCGCGATGATCCTGCTGGGCCTGCTGCTCGGCCAGATCAACACCGACATCATCTCCGGCGTGCCGCGCTACAGCTTCGACATTCCGGAGCTGACCGATGGCATCGGTTTCGTCGCCATCGCGATGGGGGTGTTCGGCTTTGGCGAGATCATCGCCAACCTGGGCCGTCCGGCCGAGCACCGCGAGGTGTTCACCAAGAAGGTGGAGAACCTGTGGCCGACGCGGCAGGACTTCCAGGACGCCTGGCCGTCGGTGCTGCGGGGTACGGCCCTCGGCTCGCTGCTGGGCGTGCTGCCGGGGGGCGGCGCGCTGCTGGCGTCCTTCGCGTCGTACACGCTCGAGAAGAAGATCGTGCGCCACCCGCGCGTGCCGTTCGGACAGGGCGCGATCCAGGGCGTGGCGGGGCCCGAGAGTGCGAACAACGCCGGCTCGCAGACCTCGTTCATCCCGATGCTGACGCTCGGCATCCCGTCCAACGCGGTGATGGCGCTGATGGTCGGCGCGATGACGATCAAGGGCATCCAGCCCGGCCCGCAGGTCATGACGAGCAACCCGGAGCTGTTCTGGGGCCTGATCGCGTCGATGTGGATCGGCAACCTGATGCTGGTGGTGCTGAACCTGCCGCTGATCGGCATCTGGATCAAGCTGCTGACGGTGCCCTACCGCTTCCTGTTCCCGGCCATCGTCGTGTTCTGCGGGATCGGCCTGTATACGCTGAACAGCAACAACTTCGACGTCTTCATGGCGGCCGCCTTCGCCGTCGTCGGCTACGCCTTCTACAAGCTCAACTGCGAGGCCGCACCGCTGCTGCTGGGCTTCATCCTCGGCCCGATGATGGAGGAGAACCTGCGCCGCGCGCTGCTGCTGTCGCGCGGCGACTGGAGCACCTTCGTCACCCGGCCGCTGTCGGCCAGCCTGCTGGTCGCGGCGCTGCTGCTGGTGATCGTCGTGTCGCTGCCGGCGATCAAGCAAGGCCGCCAGGAGGCGTTCCAGGACACGGACTGACGCGCCGTTGCGCCGCGGGACCGCCGCCGGTGACGTGCCGGGCCCTGCCGCCGGTGCGGCCCCTTATGCTCGCCGCAGCATGAAATTCCCGTCCGCCGGTCTTCTGCGCAGCCCTGCGCTGGCGCCGCTGCAGGGCCGCGTCTACCGCGGCCTGTGGTTCGCGTGGCTCACCGCCAACCTCACGATGTGGATGCACGACGTCTCGGCCGCCTGGCTGATGACGCAGCTGACCGACAGCACCGTGATGGTGGCGCTGGTGCAGACGGCCTCGACGCTGCCGGTGTTCCTGCTCGGCATCGCCAGCGGCGCGATGGCCGACATCGTCGACCGGCGGCGCTACTTCGCCGGCACGCAGCTGTGGGTGTGCGCCACCGCGGTCCTGCTGGCGCTGCTGGCGATCGCCGGCCAGCTCAATGCGCCGCTGCTGCTGCTGCTGACCTTCGTCAACGGCATCGGGCTGGCGATGCGCTGGCCGGTGTTCTCGGCCATCGTGCCGGACGTCGTCGATCGCAACGAGCTGCCTGCCGCGCTCGCGCTGGGGGGCATCTCGATGAACCTGTCGCGTGTCATCGGCCCGGTGATCGCCGGCGCGCTGCTCGCGGCCGCCGGCCCGGCGCTCGTGTTCTCGCTCAATGCGGTGATGGCCGCGCTGGCCTTCTGGCTGATCTGGCGCTGGCAGTCAGAGCCGCGCACCAGCGCGCTGCCCGGCGAACGATTCGTCGGCGCGATGCGGGTCGGCCTGCAGCACGTGCGCCAGTCACCGCGCATGCGCATCGTGATCCTGCGCGTGTTCCTGTTCTTCCTGCAGACGAGCGCGCTGATCGCGCTGCTGCCGCTGGTGGCGCGCCACATGGAGCATGGTGGCGCGGCGATGTACACCGCGCTGATGGCCAGCCTCGGCGGGGGCGCGATCGTGGCCGCGCTGCAGTTCCCGCGCCTGCGGGAACGCTTCGGCCGCGACCAGTTCGTGCGCTGGGGCACGACGCTGCACGCGCTGCTGTCGACCATCGTCGCGACGGTGCCCGTCCCCTGGATCGCGCTGCCGGCGATGGCGCTCGCCGGCGCGGCCTGGATCTCGACGGCGAACACGCTCGTGATGTCGGCCCAGTACGCGCTGCCGAACTGGGTGCGCGCCCGCGGCATGTCGATCTACCAGATGGCGCTGATGGGTGGCACCGCGATCGGCGCCGCGCTGTGGGGCCAGGTCGCGAGCCTGACCAGCGTGCCGACCGCGGTCACCGCGGCGGCCGCCAGCGGCGTGCTGATGCTGGCCCTGACGCGGCGCGGCAGCGTCGGCTGGGCCGAAGACGAGGACCTGAGCCCGCAGCCGGCGCGGGCGCCGGCGGGGGTGGCGATCCAGATCGCGCCCGACGAGGGCCCGGTGATGGTGGTGGTCGAATACCTCGTCGACCCGGCGCAGGCGCAAGCCTTCGCGCGCGTGATGCAGGCGACACGGCGCGCGCGGCTGCGCCAGGGCGCGCTGTCCTGGGGCCTGTTCCGCGACACCGCGGTGCCCGGGCGCTACGTCGAGTCCTTCGTCGACGAGAACTGGGTCGAGCACCTGCGGCGGCAGGAGCGTTTCACCGCCGCCGACGAGGGGCTGCGGGCGCAGCGCCTGGCGCTGCACCGTGGCGACGCGCCGCCGCGTGTGCAGCGTTACGTCGGCGCGACACTCGCGGTCGGCCCCGACGGGCCGCCGTAGGCGACGGGCGCGGCAGCGATGGACAGCGTCGAGGCGGTGGTGGTCGGTGCCGGGGTGGTCGGTCTGGCGTGCGCCCGATCGCTCGCGCTTGCCGGCCACGAGGTGCTGCTGCTGGAGGCCGGCGAAACCTTCGGCAGCGCCACCAGCGCGCGCAACAGCGAGGTGCTGCACGCCGGGCTGTACTACCCGCCCGGTTCGCTGAAGGCGCGACTGTGCGTGGCCGGCCACGCCGCGTTGGCCGGGTACGCGGCAGAACGGGGTGTCGCCTTGCAGCACTGCGGCAAGCTGATCGTCGCCACGCGGGCGGGCCAGGAGGCCGCGCTGCAGGCGATCCAAGACCGCGCCGCGGCGTGTGGGGTGCACACGCTGCGCTGGCTCGATGGCGCTGCCGCGCGGGCGATGGAGCCGGCACTGGGCAGCGTCACGGCTGCGCTGTGGTCGCCGCAGACGGGCATCGTCGACAGCCATGCGCTGATGCTGGCGCTGCTCGGCGAGGCGCAGGACCATGGTGCAGTGCTGGCGTGTCGCGCGCCGCTCGACGCGGCGCGCTCCGGCGGCGGTGGCTTCGAACTCGTGGTGGGCGGCGTGGCACCGCTGCGGCTGCGCACGCGCTGGCTCGTCAACGCGGCCGGTCTGCACGCGCAGGCCGTGGCGAGGTGCATAGACGGCCTCGACGCGCGCCACGTGCCGGCCGCGCACTGGGCGCGCGGCTGCTACTTCACGGTCCCGGGCCGCGCGGCCTTCTCGCGGCTGATCTACCCGCTGCCCGAACCGGGCGGGCTCGGCGTGCATGTCACGCTGGACCTGGCGGGGCAGATGCGCTTCGGGCCCGACGTCGAGTGGGTGGCGGTGGCGGCGCGCGGGGCCGAGGACTATCGCGTCGATCCGGCGCGCGCGCCCGCGTTCGAGGCGTCGATCCGCGGCTACTGGCCGGGGCTGCCGGCGGCGTCGTTGCAGCCGGCCTACGCGGGCCTGCGGCCCAAGGTCAGCGGGCCCGGCGCACCGGCCGGCGACTTCATGATCGACGGGCCGGCGGTGCACGGGCTGCCCGGGCTGGTGAACCTGTTCGGCATCGAATCGCCCGGCCTGACGGCGTCGCTCGCGATCGGCGCGCACGTCGCCGCGCAGCTGGCCGAGGCCGACGGCGCATGAGACCGCCGGGCCGCCCCAAGGGCGAAGTCCGGAGGGCGCAGCCCGAAGGCAGTCTCGTAAGCGTCGACCGACGCGCCGACGGCGACACCGGCCCCGACCGCGCGCCGCTCGCCGGGCTGGCGCTGGCGGGCATCGGCGCGATCGCGTTTTCCGGCAAGGCGATCATCGTCAAGCTCGCGTACCGGTACGAAGGTGTCGATGCCGTGACGTTGATCATGCTGCGCATGCTGCTGGCGCTGCCGCTGTTCCTGCTGCTCGCGTGGTGGGCCGGTCGCGGGCGGCCGCGCCTCGGTGCGCGCGACTGGCGGGTGGTCGCCGGCCTCGGCTTCAGCGGTTATTACCTGGCGAGCTTTCTGGACTTCCTCGGCCTGGCCTACATCAGCGCCGGGCTCGAGCGCTTGATCCTGTACCTCAACCCGACCCTGGTGCTGGCGCTGAGCGTGATCCTGTTCGGGCACCGCGTGCGGCGCGCGCAGCTCGCGGCGCTCGCGGTCAGCTACGTCGGCGTGCTGCTCGTGTTCGGGCACGAGGCGCAGCTCCAGGGCGCCAACGTCGTGCTCGGCGTGGTGCTGGTGTTCGCCAGCGCCGTCAGCTACGCCGTGTACCTGGTCTTCAGCGGCGCCGAGGTCAGGCGTCTGGGGGCGTTGCGGCTGACGGGGCTGGCCAGCAGCGTGGCGTGTGTGCTGTGCATCGTGCAGTACCTCGTGCTGCGGCCGCCGCTGGCCGCGCTGGCGCTGCCGGCGCCGGTCTGGTGGCTGTCGCTGCTGAACGCCACCGTGTGCACCGTGGCGCCGGTGCTGCTGGTGATGCTGGCAATCGAGCGCATCGGCGCCACCGCGACGGCGCAGACCGGCATGATCGGGCCGCTGTCGACCATCGCGATGGGCGTGCTGATCCTCGGCGAGCCGTTCACGGCGTGGATCGCCGCGGGCACGGCGCTGGTACTGTCGGGCATCTGGCTGCTGGCGCGCTCCCGCCCCCGCAGCTGACCCGCTAACCCGCTCGACCCTCACCCACCCTTATTGGAGAAGACAGGCATGGACCTCGGCATCGCAGGCAAGTGGGCGCTCGTGTGCGCCGGCAGCAAGGGGCTCGGCAAGGGCTGCGCGCAGGCGCTGGCGCGCGAGGGCGTGAACGTCGTGATCACGGCGCGCGGCGGCGCCGCGCTCGAGGCGACCGCAGTCGAACTGCGTGCGCTGCTCGGCGCCGCCGAGGTGCGCACCGCGGTGGGCGACATCACGACGCCCGAGGGGCGTGCGGCGGCGCTCGC
>JBDTUO010000026.1:0-16060 GCA_040007675.1 Rubrivivax sp. | reverse complement strand
CAGCGTGCTGCGGCAGGCCATGGTGGCGCGCCACACTTCCGAGGCCAGGTTGCGGGTCAGACCATGGCTGCGGATGCGCACCACGTCCTCGGGTTGCCATTTCTCGGGCTGGTAGCCGAACTGGTCGAACTCGATCGGCAGGCGTGCGGGGTCCCTGCCGACGAGGTCGATGTAGGCGTTGATGCCGGAGACGAATCGCGTCGCGATGCGCTGTGCCTGCGGGCCGTAGGCCAGCCACTCCCGGCGCATGTCGCCGCGGTACAGGAACAGGCGTGCCGCGCGGTCCTGTTCGACGAAGTCCGGGCCGAGCGCCGCGGCCAGCCGGCCCAGGCCGCGGCGGCGCCAGAGGTCGAGTTGGAACAGGCGGTCGCGCGCGGCGTTGAAGCCCTGGGCAAAGAAAACGTCGTCTTCGCTGCGCGCATAGATGTGGGGCACGCCCCAGGTGTCGACGAGGATCTGTGCCGGAGCGGCCAGACCCGGTACACGCAGGGATTGCGAAGGGACCGCGGTCAGTGGCGCGGTCGGGTCGGCGCCGGCCGGCGCTGCAGCCGCGAGGGCCAGCGCCAGGACCAGCGGCGTCCGCCGCGGACCGACCCTTCGTGCACCGCTGCGTGCGCAGGGTGTGGCAGCGCGCGGCGTGGGCTCTTGCGTGATCGGCATCTCGGCCGCCATTCTGCGCGCCCGGCGCATCGCGTGCAGCCGTCGCCGCACGCCGCGGCACGCGGGTCGGTCTACACCGCGGCCGTCGGCGTCGGCCCCGACTCGAACAGCGCCAGCGCCCGGTCCATGCCCCCCTCGACGATCGACACCATCGCCTGCGCGCGGACCGTGGGTTTCGGGTGGTACGCGATCGACAGTCCGGCGGCGGCCATCATCGGCAGATCGTTGGCGCCGTCGCCCACCGCGATCGTCTGCGCCGGGTCGATGCCCATCAGCTCGGCCACCTCGAGCAGCACGCGACGCTTCTCGGCGCCGTCGACGATGTCGCCCCACGGGCGGTCGAACAGCGTGCCGGTGAGCCGGCCCTGGGCGATGCCGAGCGTGTTCGCGCGTGCGAAGTCCAGTCCCAGGCGCTGGCGGATGCGCTCGCTGAAAAACGTGAAGCCCCCGGAGACCAGCAGCGTCTTCAGCCCCGCGGCCTGCAGCCGCCGCACGAAGGCCTCGACGCCCGCGTTGAGCTGCAGCCGCTCGCGCCAGATGCGTTCGAGCGCCTCCACCGGCGTGCCGGCGAGCAGCGCGACGCGCCGGCGCAGGCTGTCCTTGTAGTCGGCGATGTCGCCGCGCATCGCGGCTTCGGTGATCGCCGCCACCTCGGCGCCGCGGCCGGCCGCGATCGCGATCTCGTCCACGCACTCGATGTTGATCAGCGTGGAGTCCATGTCGAACGCCACGAGGCGGAAACGCTCGAGCGGCAGCGGCAGCGTCAATCCGCGCACCACCACTCCGGGGGCGATTTCCTGGGCGTCGTATTCGTCGATCGGCATCGGCGCAGATGCTAGCAGCGCGCGTCTTCGGCGCTTACGCGCGCGCCGCAGCGCCGGTGGCGGCTGCCGCCACCGGCGGCCCGAGGCTGCGCAGCACGTCGCGCACCATCTGCGCGCGCGCCGCCGGCTCCGCGACCTCGCGCTCGATGCGCAGCTTGTCGTTGCCGGCGAGCTTGATCGCGCGGTTCTTCTGCACCAGCTCGATGATGCGCAGCGCGTCCACCGGCGGGTTGGGCCGGAACACGATCGAGCTCAGGCGCGGGCCGGCGTCGATCTTCTGCACTCCGTAGGGCCGCGCGAGCACGCGCAGCCGGTGGGTGTCGAACAGCACCTGGCCCTGCGCCGGCAGCTTGCCGAAGCGGTCGGTGATCTCCTCCAGCAGGGTGTCGATCTGCTCGCTGCGTTCGGCGCTGGCGAGCCGCTTGTACAGTCCCAGGCGCACGTGCACGTCGCCGCAGTACGCGTCGGGCAGCAACGCCGGCGCGTGCAGGTTGACCTCTGTCGCGTTGCCGGCGAACAGCCCGGTGGGGCCGAGCAGGTCGGGCTCGTGGCCGGCCTTCAGCGCGCGCACGGCTTCGGACAGCATGTCGTTGTAGAGCTGGAAGCCGACCTCCATCAGGTTGCCGCTCTGGTGTTCGCCGAGCACCTCGCCGGCGCCGCGGATCTCGAGGTCGTGCATCGCGAGGTAGAAGCCCGAGCCCAGCTCTTCCATGTCCTGAATCGCCTGCAGGCGCAACGCCGCCGGCTTGCTCAGTCCTTCGACGTCGGGCACCAGCAGGTAGGCGTAGGCCTGGTGGTGGCTGCGGCCGACGCGCCCGCGCAGCTGGTGCAGCTGCGCCAGGCCGAACTTGTCGGCACGCGTGATGACGATCGTGTTCGCGGTCGGCACGTCGATGCCGGTCTCGATGATGGTCGAGCACAACAGCAGGTTGTGGCGCTGGGCGACGAAGTCGCGCATCACGCGCTCGAGCTCGCGCTCTGGCATCTGGCCGTGCGCGATCGCGATGCGTGCTTCGGGCACCAGCGCGGCGAGCGTGATCGCGCGGTGCTGGATCGTCTCGACCTCGTTGTGCAGCACGTAGACCTGGCCACCGCGCTTGAGTTCGCGCAGCACCGCCTCGCGCACCGTGCCGCTGCTCTCGTTGCGCACGAAGGTCTTGATCGCCAGCCGCCGCTGCGGCGCAGTGGCGATCACGCTCAGGTCGCGCAGGCCCTCCAGCGCCATGCCCAGCGTGCGGGGGATCGGCGTCGCGGTCAGCGTCAGCACGTCGACCTCGGCGCGCATCGCCTTCACCGCCTCCTTGTGGCGCACGCCGAAGCGGTGTTCCTCGTCGATGATCAGCAGGCCCAGGCGCTTGAACTTGACGTCGGCGCTCAGCAGCTTGTGGGTGCCGACGACGATGTCGACCGTGCCGGCGGCCAGCCCCGCAAGCGCCACCTTGACCTCCTTGGCGCTGCGAAAGCGCGACAGCTCGGCGATCTTCACCGGCCACGGCGCGAAGCGGTCGACCAGCGTCTGGAAGTGCTGCTCCGCGAGCAGCGTCGTCGGCGCGAGGAACGCGACCTGCTTGCCGCCGTGCACGGCGACGAACGCGGCGCGCAGCGCGACCTCGGTCTTGCCGAAACCGACATCGCCGCACACCAGCCGGTCCATCGGCCGCGGGCTGATCAGGTCCTGGATCACCGCGTGGATCGCCGCGCGCTGGTCGGCCGTTTCCTCGAAGCCGAAGCTGGTCGCGAAGGCCTCGTAGTCGTGCGGGCTGAAACGGTGCGCGAACCCTTCGCGCGCGGCGCGGCGCGCGTACAGATCGAGCAGCTCGGCCGCGGTGTCGCGCACCTGCTCGGCTGCCTTGCGCCGTGCCTTGTCCCATTGGCCGGAGCCGAGCCTGTGCAGTGGCGCCTCGTCGGCGCTGACGCCGGTGTAGCGGCCGATCAGGTGCAGCTGCGACACCGGCACGTAGAGCGTCGCCTGGTCGGCGTACTGCAGGTGCAGATACTCGCTCGGTCCTTCGCCGTGGTCCAGATTCACCAGACCCTGGTAGCGGCCGATGCCGTGGTTCAAGTGGACCACCGGGTCGCCGATCTTCAGCTCCGACAGGTCCTTGATCAGCGCGTCGACACTCGACACCTGCTCCTGCTTGCGCCGGCGGCGCGCATCGCGAGTGCTGGCGAAGAGTTCGGTCTCGGTGAAGAACTGGATCGCCGGCCCGACGTCGCCGCGCGCCCAGTGGAAGCCCGCCGCCAGCGGTGCGGCGGTGATCGCGACCTTCTCGTCGCGCGCCTCGCCGGTGACGAATTCGTCCAGCGTCGCGACGCTCGGCACCGCGATGCGGTGGTCGCGCAGCAGGTCGAGCAGGCTCTCGCGCCGGCCCTCGCTCTCGGCCACCAGCAGCACGCGGTGCGGCGTCGCCGCAAGGTGGCGTTCGAGCGCGGCGAGCGGCTCGGTGGCTGCGCGGTCCACCGCGACGTCGGGCAGCGGCCTCGCCCACGACACCGGCGCCTCGGGCTCCTGCGCGCCACCGGGGGCGGGCGTCGCGCTGCGCAGCGCCAGCGTGGCGTGCGGCTGCGTGCGGCCGAAGAACTCGTCGACCTTCTGGAACACGGCCTCCGGCGGCAGCAGCGGGCGTTCCGGGTCGTGCTGCAGGAAGCGGTGGCGCTCGCGCGTGTCGGTCCAGAAGCGTTCGAGCGCGGCGTCGACGTCGCCGTGCAGCACCAGCGCGGCTGCGGGTCCGAGGTAGTCGAACAGCGTCGCCGGCTGGTCGAAGAACAGCGGCAGGTAGTACTCGATGCCGCCGCCGGCGATGCCCTGCTGCATGTCCTTGTACAGCCGGGCGCGCGTCGGGTCGCCGTCCAGCCGCTCGCGCCAACGCGCGCGGAACGCGGTGCGGGCCGCGTCGTCGAGCGGAAACTCGCGTCCCGGCAACAAGCGCACCTCGGGCACCGGGTACAGGCTGCGCTGGCTGTCGGGGTCGAAGCTGCGGATCGAGTCGATTTCGTCGTCGAACAGGTCGACGCGGTAGGGCACCGGTGAGCCCATCGGGAACAGGTCGATCAGCCCGCCGCGCACCGCGTACTCACCCGGCGAGACGACCTGGCTGACGTGCTGGTAGCCGGCGAGCGTGAGCTGGGCCCTGAGGCGCGCTTCGTCGAGTTTCTGCTTCTGGCGGAAATGGAAGGTCGTGCCGGCGAGGAAACTCGGCGGCGCGAGCCGCGTCAGCGCGGTGGTCGCCGGCAGCAGCACGACGTCGAGTTCGCCCTGCTGAACCCGCCACAGCGTGGCCAGCCGCTCGGAGATCAGGTCCTGGTGCGGGCTGAAGGTGTCGTACGGCAGCGTCTCCCAGTCCGGAAACTGTGCCAGCCGCAGCGCGGGGTCGAAGAACGGCAGCTCGTCGGCCAGCCGCTGCGCATCGGCCGGATCGGCAGTGATCAACGCGACCAGCCGGCCGGCGTCGGCGTGGGTGCGCGCCCAACGCGCGAGCAGCAGCGCGTCGGCGCTGCCGGGCGGGCGGGGCAGGGTGTGGCGCTTGCCGGGAGGGATGGTGGGGAGTTGCATCGATCGGGGGAGCGGGAGGCGGTGCTGAATCAACGCGAGTTCGGCACCGATTCGGCACCAACGGCAACACGCCCCGGAGCGGCTGCTCGGGGCGTGACGATCGGCGAATTCTAGAATCGCAGCGATGACCCCCCGCGGCGACCGCCTCTATGCCCTCGTGCCCAGCGCCGGCAGCGGGCGCCGCGCCGGTCAGGCCGGGCCCAAGCAGTACGCCGCGCTCGCCGGTCAGCCGGTCGTCGCCGACGCGCTGGCGGCGCTCGGCGGCGTCGCCCGGCTGACGGCGACGCTGGTGGTGCTGGCGCCCGACGACGTCGGGTTCGACGTCGCGGTGCCGAGGTTCGCGGGCGAACGCGGCTGGGTCGCGCGTTGCGGCGGCGCGACCCGCGCCCAGAGCGTGGCGAATGGTCTTGCCGCGCTGCGCGCGCGCGGAGCAGACGATGAGGACTGGGTGCTCGTGCACGACGCCGCGCGGTGCCTGCTGCGCGCCGAATGGGTGGACCGGCTGATCGATGCCTGCCTCGGCGACGCCGTCGGCGGCCTGCTGGCGCTGCCGGTGGCCGACACGCTGAAGCACGCGACCGACGGGCGCGCCTCTGCCACGCTCGACCGCACCGGCACCTGGGCGGCGCAGACGCCGCAGATGTTCCGCCTCGGCCGGCTCGCCGCTGCGCTGGCACGCGCCGAGCACGACGCTGCCACGGTGACCGACGAAGCCAGTGCGTTCGAGCGGCTCGGCCACGCGCCACGCCTGGTGCGGGGCGAGGCGGAGAACTTCAAGCTCACCTGGCCGGGCGACTTCGCGCTCGCCGAACGGCTGCTCGCGACGGTCGACAAGTCGGCCACGGACCGGAGCCGCACCGCGTGAGCGTGCCGTGGCCCCCGCTCGTGCGCATCGGTGAAGGCTGGGACGTGCACGCGCTCGTGCCCGGCCGGCCGCTGGTGCTCGGGGGCGTCACGGTGCCGCACCACCAGGGGCTGCTCGGCCATTCGGACGCCGACGCACTGCTGCACGCGATCACCGACGCGCTGCTCGGCGCGGCGGCGCTGGGCGACATCGGGCGCCACTTCCCCGACACCGACCCGGCCTTTGCGGGCGCCGATTCGGCTGCGCTGCTGCAGGAGGCCGTGCGGCGCGTGCGGGCGGCCGGGTGGACGCCGGTCAACGTCGACGCGACCATCATCGCGCAGGCGCCGAAGCTCGCACCGCACATTCCGGCGATGGTGGAGCGCATCGCCGAACTGTTGGCGCTGCCGGTGGGCGCGGTCAACGTCAAGGCGAAGACCGCCGAGCGGCTCGGCCCGGTCGGTGAAGAGCGGGCGATCGAGGCGCGCGCCATCTGCCTGCTCACGCAGGCATGAACGACCCCGCGGCAGTCCGCCGCCGCTGGTCGCCGCTTCAGTTCACCTGGACATCGATCCTGCGCGGTTGTGCGTGTTCGGCCTTCGGCACCCGCACGCGCAAGACGCCGTGCGCAAACTCGGCGCTGACCTTCTCGGCGTCGAGCTCCTTGCTCAGCGTGAAGGCACGCCGGTAGTGCGACAGCCCGACCTCGGCGTGCGTCGGCTCCATGCCGGCCGGCAGTGCCAGCTGCAGCTCGCCTTCGATGCTGAGCTGGTCGCCGTCGACGCGCAGTTGCAGGCGATCCTTCGGCACGCCGGGCAGGTCGGCGTAGAGCGTGATGCCGGTGCTGTCCTCGACGACGTCGACCGGCGGCAGCAGCGTGGCTTCCGGGCGCGCTGCGGGCGTCGCCTTCCGGTTCTGCGCCACGGGGTCGGTGTGGGAGGGGGTGACGGTGTTGTTCATGATGATGCGGTGCTCCTGCAAGGGTCTGGTGGCGTGGCTCGATCAATGCACTTCGATACGGCGCGGCTGTCCCGCCTCGCGGCGCTTGACGCTGACATGCAGCACGCCGTCGCGGTAGTCGGCGGTCACGCCGTTCGGGTCGATGTCGTCCGGGAGGTTGACGATCCGGCGGAAGCGGCCGGTAAACCGCTCGTTGGAGTGCAGCGTGACGCGTTCGTCGCTCGCTGGCAGACTCGCCTTGCGTTCGCCGGACAGGCTCAGCACGCCGCGGTCGAGGCTGACGTCGATCGACGCCGCGTCCAGACCCGGCACGAAGGCATAGACCTCGAAGGCGCCCGGCGTGCTGCCGACGTTGACGGCGGGGAAGCCGCCGCGGCCAGCGCCGCGGATCGCGGGCGAGTGGTCGACCAGCTGCGTCAGGTCACGCTGCAGGCGGTCGAGTTCTGCGAACATGTCGCGCGAAAACAGGGTTCGGTACATGGTGTCATCCTTCATCGACTGTGGACACGGGGCTGCGATCGTTCAGGGCCTCGGGCGTCCCTGTGACTGGATAGCTCGGGTCGGGCCGCCTCGCTTTCAAGGCCCCCGCAAGCGCGCACCGTCGGCCCTTGATCCGCGCGCGATGCGCCCCAGATAAGGCACTCTCATCACACCATGCCCGTGCAGTACAAGGACTACTACCAAGTGCTCGGCGTTGCGCGCGACGCCAATGCCGACGAGGTCAAGCGCGCGTTCCGCCGGCTCGCCCGCAAGTACCACCCCGACGTCAGCAAGGAGGCCGACGCGCAGGAGCGCATGCGCGAGGTCAACGAGGCGAACGCGGTGCTGTCCGACCCCGAGCGGCGCGCCGCGTACGACGCGCTCGGCTCCGGCCACCGATCCGGCGAGCGCTTCACGCCACCGCCGGACTGGGACGCCGGTTTCGAGTTCAGCGGCGGTGGCCGTGGCGCCGACGCCGGCGCTGCGCCGGACTTCAGCGACTTCTTCGGCGAGCTGTTCGGGCGCCCCGGTCGCACCGGCCGCGGCGCGCCGCGCCCAGCGGCGCACGGCCCGCTGCGCGGTGAGGATCATCACGCTGCCGTCGTGCTGGACTTGGAAGACGCCTGGCGCGGCGCGACCCGGCAGCTGTCGCTGCAGAGCCCCGAGTTCGATGGCGACGGCCGGCTGCGCATGCGCAGCCGCACGCTCGACGTGCGCATCCCGGCCGGCGTGCGGCCGGGCCAGCTGATCCGCCTCGCGGGCCAGGGCAGCCCCGGCCACGCCGGTGGCCCCGCCGGTGACTTGCTGCTGGAAGTGCGGCTGCGACCCCACCCGCGCTTCCGCGTCGATGGCGGGGACCTGATCGCGTCGTTGCCGGTGGCGCCGTGGGAAGCCGCGCTCGGCGCGGTGGTGCCGGTGGCGCTGCCCGACGGCAGCACGATGAAGGTGCGGGTACCCAAGGGGGCGCAGTCGGGCCGAGTGCTCAGCGTGCGCGGGCGCGGGCTGCCCGGCAAGCTTGCGGGGGACCTCGAACTGCAGGTGCAGGTGGTGCTGCCGAGTGCGGACGACCCGCGCGCACGCCGGCACTACGAAGCGATGGCGGCCGAGCTGCCCGAATTTGATGCCCGTGCCCAGGCCGAGGCCGACCGCTCGTCGGCGCCCGACGCCAGCGCCGAGGAGACCGGACGATGACGACCCGTCGCAGCGAGGCCGAGCGCCTGATGCAGACCATGATCGACGAGACCTTCTTTGCCGACCCGACGGCGGGGCAGGCGGACGTGGACACCTTGTGCCGCGTCGCGGCAGTCACGCCCGACTGGCTGCGCGCGCGCATCGACGCCGGGCTGCTGGCGCCGGCGGCGCCTCGCATCGACGTCGCGTGGCTGCAGCGGGTGCGCTGCATGGTCCGCGTCGAATCGGACTTCGACGCGGTGCCCGAACTCGCGGCGCTGGTGGCCGACCTCGAGGACGAGATCCACCACCTGCGGCGGCGCCTGCAGCGCGTCGGCGTCGGCCACTGAACCGGCGCCAGTCGAGGTCGTACCTTCTCAGGGCGCGCGTCGGAGCCGGACGTGGGCGACGAATCCACCGTCTGGCGCGTTCGCCAGTTCGAGCAGACCGCCCATGCGCTGCAGCGCCTTGTCGACGATCGCCAGCCCGAGGCCGGCGCCGGTGGCGGCAGTGCGCGCGACGTCGCCGCGGAAGAACGGTGTGGTCAGCTGCGACAGCTTGGCCGGCACCACGCCCGGACCGTGGTCGCGCACGGTGATCACGACCCACGGCCCGCTGCGCGCATAACCGAGTTCGACCACCGCCGGCGCTTCCGGCTCGCTGCGGCCGTAGCGGCGCGCGTTCTCGAACAGGTTGGCGAACACGCGCGCCAGTTCGGTCTCGTCGGCCAGCACGACGAGGTCGATCGCGACGCGCGAGACGATGCGGATCTGCGCCGGATCACGGAACGCGGCCGCCTCCCGGTCGATCAGCTGCGACACGTGCACCGGCCGCAACTCGGTCTCGCCCGGCCGCGCGTAGTCGAGGAACTTGTCGATGATGGCGTCGAGCTGGTCGATGTCGAGCACCATGTTGCCCTTGGCCTCCTCATCGGCCACGCTCATCTCGGTTTCCAGACGAAGGCGGGCCAGGGGCGTACGCAGGTCATGGCTGATGCCGGCCAGCATGACCGCGCGGTCGTCCTCGACCTTCGCGAGTTCGCGCGCCATCCGGTTGAAGCCCATGTTGACCTCGCGGATCTCGCTCGTCAGCGTGTTCTCGTCCAGGCGCGAGTCGAGGTCACCTTCGCGGATGCGGCTGGCGGCGAAGGACAGCTGCTTGAGCGGCCGGTTGATCAGCCGCGCGATGCCGACCGAGCCGAGCAGCGTGGCGAGCAGTGCGATGCCGATCCAGACGAACCAGGTGCCGCTGGTCATCGGGCTGACCTGGGTCGACTCGGCGCGCAGCCAGTAGCCGTCGTTCTCGATCGTGAAGCCGACCCACAGGCCGGGCTCGCCGTTGACGCTGCGCGCGATCACCGTGCCCGGCCCCAGGCTCGCGCGCAGTTCCTGGCCGACGCGCAGCGAGAAGCGGTCCACCTCGAACGGCTCGTAGCGGTCGGCACGCTCCTGCGGGGCCACGCGCGCGGCATCGTCGCTGAGCGACTTCACGAGCGCCACGCGCTGGATGTTGTCGGCCTGCTTGAGCGACGCACGCGACAGGTTCACCAGTGCCGCGATCTGCTGCGCCGTCTGCACCGCACGCGGCTCGAACTCCAGCGCGCGCAGCGTCTGCACCCACGCGAAGATGCCTCCCGACAGCAGGATCGCGAGCAGGAAGAACGTGCGCCAGAACAGGCTCATCGCGGCGGGCATGCGGGGCGCGCGTCGGGCGAGGGGAGGGTCGTCGGCCCTGGTCGGGCGCGCATGCGCCGGTTCGGCTGGGAGCGTGGGGGTGGCGGGTTCAGGGCCCGGCTCAGCTGGTGCCGTCCGGCACGAACACGTAGCCGACGCCCCAGACGGTCTGGATGTAGCGGGGCTGAGCTGCATCCGGCTCGATCATCTTGCGCAGGCGCGAGATCTGCACGTCCAGGCTGCGGTCGAAGGGCTCGAACTCGCGCCCGCGTGCCAGTTGCGCGAGCTTGTCGCGCGACAGCGGCTGGCGCGGGTGGCGCACGAGCGCCTTGAGCATGCTGAACTCGCCGGTCGTCAGCGCGATCTGCTCGCCGTCCTTGGTCAGGCGGCGCAGCGAGAGGTCGAACTCGAAGGGGCCGAAACTGACCGTCTGCGCTTCCTTCGACGGCGCGCCGGGCGCCTCGGGTGGCGGGCGGCGGCGCAGCACCGCGTGGATGCGCGCCAGCAGCTCGCGCGGGTTGAACGGCTTGGACAGGTAGTCGTCGGCGCCGACCTCGAGGCCGACGATGCGGTCGACGTCCTCGACCTTGGCGGTCAGCATGATGATCGGCGTCGTGTCGTTGGCGCCGCGCAGCCGTCGGCAGATCGACAGCCCGTCCTCGCCGGGCAACATCAGGTCGAGCACGATCAGGTCGACGGTGTCGCGCGTCAGCACCCGGTTCAGGGCCTTGGCGTCTTCCGCGAGCAGCACCTCGAACCCCTCCTGCGAGAGGTAACGTCGCAGCAGGTCACGGATGCGGGCGTCGTCGTCGACGACGACGATGCGGTCGGGCCGGCTCGCAGCGGTAGCGTTCATCGGGCTTCCCAAAAATGTAACAGCGGCATTGTGGAGGCCCCGACCGGACCGTTTCCGGTCCGCCTGACCATCTGTTACAAGAATTCCAGCACCCAGATGCAGCGACCGCGCGCCGGGGTCAACCGGGGACCGTCGTTAGGCGCTGGACAATGGTCGTCCCCGCCCCGAATGGATGCTCGCCCATGCGCACGACCCTCGTTGCCCTCGCCGCGGCTGGCGCCGTCGCCGCCGCTCTGCTTGCGACTCCGGCCGCGGCACAGGTGGCGCTGTCGCCGCCGGAGAACGTGGTCACGCTGACCGCCTCGGCGGCCGCCGAGCTTCCCAACGACCTGCTGACCGTCGTGCTCGGCACGCGGCGCGAGGGCCCCGACGCCGCCGAGGTGCAGGCGCAGTTGAAGCAGGCGCTCGACGCCGCGCTGGGCCAGGCGCGTCGTGTCGCGGTGCCGCGACAGATCGAGCTGCGTACCGGCAACTTCTCGCTCCAGCCGCGCCATCTGCCGCAAGGAGGCACCAGCGGCTGGGTCGGCACCGCGGAGCTGATCGTCGAGGGGCGCGACGTCGCCGGCATCGCGCAGCTCGCCGGCCGGCTGCCGACCTTGACGGTGGAACAGGCGTCGTGGTCGCTGTCGCGCGAGGCGCGCGAGCAGGCCGAGGGCGAGGTGTCGGCGCAGGCGATCACGGCGTTCCGCGCCCACGCCGACCGCGTCGCCAAGGCTTTCGGTTTCAGCAGCTGGCACCTGCGCGAGGTCAACCTCGGCAGCGACACGCCGCGGCCCTACGGCGCGCCGCGCATGGCGATGGCGGCCCGCTCCGGCGCCGACGAGGCCGCGCCGCTGCCGGTCGAGGCCGGCCTGGCGACGGTGTCGGTTCAGGTCAGCGGCAGCGTGCAGTTGGCGAAATAGCAGCGCCCCGGCGGGCCGGGCTCGCTGCGGCCTACTGCGCCACCCACCCGCCGTCCATGTTCCAGGCCACGCCGCGCACCTGGTTGGCCGCGGGGGAACACAGGAAGACGGCCAGGCCACCCAGCTGTTCCGGCGTCACGAAGGCCATCGAGGGCTGCTTCTCACCGAGCAGCCGGCGTTCGGCATCCTTGGGTTCCAGGTGCTCGCGGGCCGCGAGCGCGTCGACCTGCTTCTGCACCAGCGGCGTCAACACCCAGCCCGGGCAGATCGCGTTGACGGTGACGCCGGACGTCGCGGTCTCGAGCGCGACCGCCTTGGTCAGGCCGACGAGGCCGTGCTTGGCGGCGACATAGGCCGACTTCTGCGCCGAGGCCACGAGACCGTGCGCCGACGCGATGTTCAGCACGCGGCCCCAGTCGCGCTGCCGCATGCCGGGCAGCGCGGCGCGGATGCTGTGGAACGCCGAGCTGAGGTTGATCGCGATCACGGCGTCCCAGCGCTCGACCGGAAAGTCCTCGACCGGCGCGACGTGCTGGATGCCGGCGTTGTTGACCAGGATGTCGACGGCGCCGAACTCGGCCTCGCAGGCCTGCACCATCGCGGCGATCTCGGCCGGCTTGCTCATGTCGGCGCCGTGGTGGCTGGCGCGCACGCCGAGCGCGCGCACCGCCGCCAGCGGTGCGGCGGTGTCGCCGAAGCCGTTGAGCATCACGTCCGCGCCTTGCGCGGCGAGGCACTTCGCGATGCCGAGGCCGATCCCGCTGGTCGAGCCGGTGACGAGGGCGGTCTTTCCTTTGAGCATGGGCGGGTGTCCTTCAGCGAGTTCGAGGAGGTCAGGGGAGTGCTGGCATCATTATCGAAGAGACCCGACCCGCAACCGCCTCCCGCTGCCCGCCGATGACCGATCCGACCCCACAACCCCGCCTGCGCCATGTGTCTTGCCTCGGCGCCCGCGGCCTGCACCGCATGGGCTACTGGGAATGGGGCGCGGCGGACAATCCGCGCGTGCTGGTCTGCGTGCACGGCCTGAGCCGCCAGGGGCGTGACTTCGACACCCTCGCGCGCGACCTCTGCGACCGCTACCGGGTGGTCTGCCCCGACGTGGTGGGGCGCGGCGAAAGTGACTGGCTCGCCGATCCTGCGGGGTACCAGTTGCCGGCCTACGTGGCCGACATGGTGACGCTGCTCGCGCGGCTCGATGCCGAGCAGGTCGACTGGGTCGGCACTTCGATGGGCGGCCTGATCGGCCTGGGTGTCGCCGGGCTCGCGGGATCACCGCTGCGGCGGCTGGTGCTCAACGACGTCGGCCCGACGATCGAGTGGGCGGCGGTGCAGCGCATCGGGACCTACCTCGGGCAGCCGGTTCGCTGGCCGAGCGCGCAGGCCGCGGCCGACACCTTGTGGGCCATCTCGCAGGGCTTCGGGCCGCACACGCCCGAGCAGTGGCTGGCGCTGACGCGACCCCAGCTCCGGCCGGACGGCGACGGCTTCAAGCCGCATTACGACCCCGCGATCGCGGTGCCGTTCCGCGCGCTGACGCCGGAGGCCACGCGGGCCGGTGAGACGCTGCTCTGGCAGGCCTGGGACGCACTGCGGCTGCCGGTGCTGCTACTGCGCGGCGCCGACTCGGACCTGCTGTCGCGCGCGACCGCAGACGCGATGTGCACGCGCGGCCCGCACGCGCTGCTGCACGAGTTCGCGGGCGTCGGCCACGCGCCGACGCTGGTTCAGCCCGATCAGCGGCAGGTCGTGCGCGACTTCCTGCTCGCCCCATGAAGACGGCGCCGACGATCGGGGCCGACGCGGCGCCGATCGTCGCGCTGTCCACCGCGGAAACGGCACCCGCCGACGGCGGCGAGGGACACGCGGCGCTGCAGCGCGCGCGCGTGTTCGCCGAGCCGCTGCTGGCCGGCCAGGTGCTCGACACCGGCGAAGACGCGTTCTCGCACGCCGGCGGGGTGGCTGCGGTGTTGCGCGACGTCGGCGCGTCGCCGGCGGTGCAGGCCGCGGCCTACCTCGTCTACGCGGGCGACTACCTCGCGCGGCCGGAGGAGGTGGTCGGCAAGGCCTTCGGGCCCTCGTACGCACGGCTCGTGACGGCCACGCGCCGCCTCGTGCAGGCGCAGCGTGCCGCGCGCGAGGCGCAGCTCGGTCCGCAACAGCGTGCGCTGCAGCTGGAGCGCGTGCGCAAGATGCTGCTCGCCTTCTCGCACGACCTGCGTGTGGTGCTGCTGCGCCTGGCCTCCCGGCTGCAGACGCTGCGCTGGTACCTGGCGACCCGGCAGCCCTGCCCGCAACCGCTGGCGTCGGAGGCGCTGCAGGTGTTTGCCCCGCTCGCCAACCGGCTGGGCATCTGGCCGATCAAGTGGGAACTCGAGGACCTGGCATTCCGCATCCTGCAACCGCAGGAGTACCAGCGGATCGCCGCGCTGCTGCAACAGAAGCGCATCCAGCGCGAGGGCGCGGTCGAGGCGGCGCGCCGGCGCCTGGCAACGCTGCTCGCCGAGGCCGGCATCGTGGCCGACGTGCAGGGCCGGCCCAAGCACCTGTACAGCATCTGGAAGAAGATGCAGGGCAAGGACCTGGCGTTCGACCAGGTGCACGACGTGCGCGCGCTGCGGGTGGTGGTCGACGACGTCGACGCCTGCTACGCGGCGCTGGCGCGCGTGCACGAGCGCTGGCCCCCGCTGCCCGACGAGTTCGACGACTACATCGCGCGCCCCAAGGCCAACGGCTACCAGTCGCTGCACACCGTCGTGCGCACGGATGACGAGCAGCCGGTCGAGGTGCAGATCCGCACCCGCACGATGCACGAGCACGCCGAGTTCGGCGTCGCCGCGCACTGGGCCTACAAGGAGGCCGGCGTGCGTGGCTACGCCGGCGTTGCGGCCGCCGGCACCTTCGAGGAACGGGTGGCGCAGGCGCGCAAGTCGGTGCTGCGCCAGCTGCTGGCGTGGGAGCGCGAGCTGGCGCAGCCGGCCGGCGGCGAACCCGATGCCGCGCCCACCGCGCAGCAGGCGGGCGAGTACGCCGCCGGTGTGGCCACGTTCGACGACCGCATCTATGTCTTCACGCCGCAGTCGACGCTGATCGAACTGCCGGCGGGCGGCACGCCGATCGACTTCGCGTACCACCTGCACAGCGAACTCGGCGACCGCTGCCGCGGTGCCCGCGTCGACGGCGTGATGGTGCCGCTGAACACCCCGCTGGCGAACGGGCAGACGGTCGAGATCGTCAGCGCGAAGGAGGGCGGGCCGTCGATGGACTGGCTCAACCCGGAGCTGGGCTACCTGAAGAGCCCGCGTTCGCGCGCGAAGGTGCGCGCGTGGTTCAACGCGCAGGCGCTCGGCCAGACGATCGCACGCGGACGCGAGGCCGTCGAGCGGCTGCTGCAGCGCGAGGGGCGCACCGCGCTCAAGCTCGAACACCTGGCCGAACAGCTCGGCTTCCGCAGCGCCGACGCGCTGTTCGAGGTGGTCGGCAAGGACGAGTACTCGCTGCGCAACATCGAACAGTGGCTGCGGCCGCCGCCGGCGCCCGAGGCGGATGCGGCCTTCGTGCCCGCGCGGCCGCGCAGCGGCGCTGGTGCCGGCCGTGGCGCGGTGCTCGTGGTCGGTCTCGATTCGCTGTTGACGAACCTGGCGCGCTGCTGCCGCCCCGCGCCGCCGGATGGGATCGGCGGTTTTGTGACGCGCGGCAAGGGGGTGGCGATCCACCGGCGCGACTGCAGCAACTTCCGGCACATGGCGGGCCGCTCGCCAGACCGGGTGATCGACGTCGCATGGGATGCGCCGGGCGCCGACCGCGACGCGCGCTTCCCGGTCGACGTCTGGATCGAGGCGAACGACCGCCCCGGACTGCTGCGCGACCTGACCGAGGTGTTCTCGAAGGAGCGCATGAACGTGACGGCCGTGCAGAGCCATTCGGTGCGCGACAGCCGCGGGCGCATCGCGCGCCTGAACTTCACCGTCGAGACGCCGGACGCCGCCCGCCTGCCGGCCGCGCTGGCGGTGGTGGAGCGCGTCGCGGGTGTGCGCAGCGCGCGGCGTCGGTAGAGCACGGTGGTATAGTCGAAGGCTTATTCAGGCGCGTAGCTCAGCTGGTTAGAGCACCACCTTGACATGGTGGGGGTCGGAGG
>JBDTUO010000025.1:0-16095 GCA_040007675.1 Rubrivivax sp. | reverse complement strand
TCGGTGATGCCGGCCTCGCGGTTCGGCGCCCACAGCTCGACCGTCCAGAACAGCGCGCCGAGGTGTTCGTAGACCCAGTCCTGGGTGCCGGTGATGATTTCCTTCGGGTGGTATTTGAAGTCGTGGTAGATGCTGATCGCCGGGTAGCCGGTCAGCGTGGAGCCGAGGTCCGACAGCCGCTTGTAGATCCACAGGTCCTCGGGCGTCATGTCGTCGTCGCTCTGCGTGCCCATCGGCCGCAGGATCACACCCGAGTGCGTGTGGAAGCTGACCGCGGCGCCGATGTTCGGATGGCGGCTGATGAAGTCGACCATCGCGCGCACCTCCGGCTCGCTGGTCGGGTACTCGCCAGCGCCCAGCTGCTCGAACTCCTGCCGCCAGTAGGCGGGGAAGTTGCGGTTCAGGTCGAGGCCTTCGCGGTCGCGGTTGGCCGTGATGCGCAGCCCGTCGTAGGCGGTGAGCGTGCCTTCCGGGATCAGCCGGTAGTAGCTGCCACCGAACTCGCCCGGCGCGCGCGCGACCATCAGCCGCGGCTCGGACGGGTGCACCTTGTACGCGCCGTGCGGGTCCGGGATCCGCATCGTCAGCACCCGGCCGTCGCCGTCGACGTCCTCGATCGTCAGGCCGTCGACGTGTTCCTCGTCGTACGGGTACGCGCGGGTCGAGCTGCGGATGTGGCGCGGGCGGTCGGCCAGCGCCAGCTCCGCGCCGTCGGGGTTCAGCCGCGGGCACAGGTAGACCACCCGCGTGTCGAGCAGCTGCGTGAGCTCGCGGTCGTTGCCGTAGCCGGTGACGAGCGTGTGCAGCCAGTACAGGCAGGCGGTGCTGGCGGTCAGCTCGGCGGCGTGGATGTTGCCGTCGACCCAGAACGCCGGCTTGTCCTCGGCCGCGCCGGTGGCGCTCTGCGTCAGCGTGACGAGCCAGATATCGCGCCCTTCGTGGCTGCGCCCGATCGACTGCACCTGCACCAGCTGCGGCAGCGCGGCGGCGTAGTCCTGCAGCAGGCGGGTCAGCTCGGGGTGGCGGTAGAACTGGTCGAAACGCGGAACGGGGACATCGGTCATGCGGCGGCGGGGGGCGACGACGGAAGATCGCCGGCATCGTACGCTGGCCGTGGCCGTGCCGCGCCCGCCGGCGCGCGCGCAGCGCCGGCGGGTTCCAGCCGCGTCAGGGGAACGTGACGGCGATCGGCGGCAGCGGATCGGGCAGCGCGGCCGAGACATCGACCGGCGCCGTCTTCACCAGCATCGGCGCCGGCGCCGGCTGCGTCAGCGTCAGCTCGGCGCTGTAGCGGCCGACGACCGCGGGCGCCGTGTCGGCAGCGAACACGGGCGCGGCGGCACCGTCGACGAAGGGCGCGACCTGCGGCGCGGCCGAAGCGATGGTGAGCGGCAGCGGGTCGCTGTTCGGCGCCACCGGCCGCGCGAGCACCTCGACCGTGCCGGCGCTCGTCAGCGCCTGCCGCAGCCGCAGCAGCGCGCTGTCAGGCGACACGCCGGCCGTGGTGTCGACCTCGACGTCTACGCTTCGATCGGCGCCCGACGGCAGCAGGATCGGCGCCGTGTTCGCGTTCAAGAAGGTGTAGCGGTCGACGTTGACCGGCACCCCGGTGATGACGCCGGTGGCGAAGCCGCCGCCGGCGATGACGACCGAATACGCCCCCGCGGGCACCGGGTAGAGCTCGAAACGGCCGGTCGCCGGGTCCGGCGTCGTGCTGACCGCCGGCACGCCGGCGAGCTGGGCCGAGACGGTGGCCCCGGCCATCGACGGGTGCAGGGTGCCGACGATGCGCGCGCCGGCCTCAGCCAGCCGCGGCAGCACGCGCAGCACCGGCTTGAGGTTGTAGCGGCCGGAGTTGCCGCGCGCGACGACCGACTTGCAGGCGTCGAAGTCGATCAGGAAGTCGGCCACCTGGCCGGGGGCGACCTCGATGTCGGCGTTCATCTTCAGCCCGCTCTGCACGCCGCTCGGCGTGTCGAGCGCGACCTCCGTGCCCCCCGTCGGCAGGACCGCGTTCGCGGTGGGCGACGTGGCATCGTTCGGCGCCAGCACCAGGCGCAGCTGCTGGTAGCGCCCGGCCGGCAGCGCGGTCTGGCCGAGCTCCTCGAGGGCGCCGTTGGTCAGCGTCAGCAGGTCGATCCGGCGCGGCGCGGCGAGGGCGATCTCGGACCAGCCGCCCTCGGCGTCGGTCGCATCGACGCTGCGGTGCACGCGCACGCGGTCGACGGTGACCCACACGTGGTCGTAGCCGCAGGCCGGCGCGTCGGTCAGCGCCAGGCGCAGCGTGCCCTGGGTGCCGGCGTCGGAGCCGCCGCTTCCTCCACCACAGGCGGCGAGGGCGAGCAGCGACAGCGTGGCGACCGCGGCCTTCAGGCGCGGGGATCGGAGCGGCCGGGCGGTCGGAATCTGGCGCGGAAACAAGGGCATGAGAACTCCATCGAAGGGGGGCGGCGATTTCTGGTCAGCCGGCCGGAATCGAGTTGTGTCGGATGAAACCCTTTGCTGAACGCGCGCCGGCGCGGCGCGAACCCCCGCGACCCCGGGGTGCGTGGAACCCGCGGTCAGGCGAGCGCCCGCGGCGCGCCGTCGACGAACACCTGCAGCTCGCCGGCCCCCATCGCGTGCCAGCGCTCGCCGGCGGTCAGCGGCTCGGTGGCGATGACGGCGACGCGGTCGCGCGGCGAGGTGAGCGCGGCGAAGTCGACGCTCAGGTCCTCGTCGGCCAGTGTCGCGGCGCTGAACGGGTGCTGGCGCACCAGCCAGTGCAGCTTGGTCGACGCGTGCGCCCACAGCGCCTGGCCGTTCGACAGCAGCATGTTGAAGCTGCCGTGCACCGCCGGAACCGGCAGCAGCTCGCGCAAGGTGCGCGTCAGCTCGTCGACGCCCGGCACGCCGGCGTGCGCCTTCGCGAGTTCCTGCATCAGCCAGCAGAAGGCGAGCTCGCTGTCGGTGTCCCCGACCGGGCGGAACGCGCCGTGCAGCACCGGCGCGAAGCCCTTCAGGTCGCCGTTGTGCGCGAACACCCAGTAACGACCCCACAGTTCTCTTACGAACGGGTGGCAGTTCTGCAACGCGACGCGGCCGACGGTGGCCTTGCGGATGTGCGCGATGACCTGCTCGCTGCGGATCGGGTAGTGCTTGACCATCTCGGCCACCGGCGACGCGCGGGCACTGTCGGGGTCGATGAACAGCCGCACGCCGGTGCCTTCGAAGAAGGCGATGCCGAAGCCGTCCTTGTGCTCCTCGGCCCGGTGCGCGAGGCCGGCGAAGCTGAACATCACGTCGGTCGGCGTGTTGGCGTTCATGCCGAGCAGCTGGCACATGGCGTCGAGCATAGACGCGACGGCCGTAGTGGCAGCCGGCCGGCCGGCAGCGCCCGCGTGCGCCGGCCCCTACCATGGTCGTCCCTTACCCGAGGACACCCGATGCCGATGAAGCTCTACTACTCGCCCGGCGCCTGCTCGCTGTCGCCGCACATCGCGCTGCACGAAGCGGCGCAGGCGCACGAGCTCGTGCGCGCGCCGACCAAGACGCACAAGCTCGACGACGGCACCGATTACTACACGATCAATCCGCTCGGCTACGTGCCGCTGCTCGAACTCGAGGACGGCACCCGGCTCACCGAGGGGCCGGCGATCGTGCAGTACCTGGCCGATCTCGTGCCGCACAGGAAGCTCGCGCCGCCGAACGGCACCATCGAGCGCACCCAGCTGCAGTCATGGCTCAACTTCATCAGCACCGAGCTGCACAAGGGGTTCGGCCCGCTGTTCAGCCCCGCCACGCCGGCGGACTACAAGTCGGCCGTCAAGGAACGCCTGCACGGCCGGCTGAAATGGGTCGACGCGCAACTGGAAGGCAGGACCTGGCTGACCGGCGACGACTTCACCGTCGCCGACGGCTACCTCTTCGTCGTCACCAACTGGGCCGCCCCGATGGACCTGGATCTGGCGCCGTATGCGAATCTGCGTGGCTGGCGTGACCGGGTCGCCGCGCGACACGCGGTGCAGGCGGCGATGAAGATGGAAGGGCTGCTGAAGTAGCCACGGCCGCGCGGTCGGCCCGCGCGTCTACTCCGTCATCAGCTTCATGATCCCGCGCCAGCTCAACAGCCGGCCCGGGTTCTGCGTCTCCTCGAGCACGCCGCTCATGCGGCGCAGGATGCGTGGGCTGCGGCTGGCGCGCCAGATCACGAGGTCGGTCAGCCACGGCCGACGGTTCACGTGCTCGGCCTTCTGGTAGAGATCGAAGCGGGGCTTGAGGGCACGCAGCGCGGCGGCGTAACTGTCGCGCACCGCGCCGTCGTCGCCGCCGGCGGTGATCGCCTCGGCGGCCAGCAGCCCGGTCTCCATCGCCTTGCCGATGCCTTCGCCGGTGAAGGCATAGGTGCTGCCGATCGCCTCGCCGGTGGCCAGCAGCCCGGGGCGCGACCAGCGTGCGCCGGCGAGCGAGCAGCGCAGCGGCGCGCCCTTCAGCTCGCCGACCCAGGTGCCGCCGTCGAGCAGCGCACGCGCGTCGGCGTGCACCTCGGCGAAGGCGCCGAACAGCGTGCGCAGGTTGCTGCTGTCGCGCGCAGCGTAGCCGCCGGTGTAGCCGGCGCCGACGTTGTAGACGTCGTCGGGCAGCGGGAAGATCCAGCCGTAGCCGCCCGCGAGCCGCTTGTGCCAGACGATCTGCAGCGTCGACAGCCGCTCGCGCAGCCCCGGGTGATGCACGTAGCCGCGCAGTGCGATGCCGCTCGGTGCGCGCCGTTCGCACAGGCCGGCGGCGATCATCGCCGGCGGCGTCGCGCCGGTGGCCAGCACGAGCCAGCGGCAGCCGAGGGCGTGCGACCGGCCCGCGATCATCAGCGTCGCGCCGTTCACACGGCCGGTGGCCTCGGTCTGCAGGCCGTCGAAACGCGCCGGCGGCAGCGCGCGTGCGCCGGCAGCGAGCGCGGCGCGGTAAAGGATGTCGTCGAGCGTGCGGCGCGGCAGCACCGCGAGCGTGCCGGGCACGTCGACCCGGCCGCCGCGCGGGCCGAAGCAGCTGACATGCGCGACCCGTTGCGCCAGCGCCATCACTTCGTCGAACACGCCCAGGCGCCTGAGGGCGGCGTGGGCGTCCGGGATCAGGCCGTCGCCGCAGGTCTTGTCGCGCGGGAAGGCGTGCTGGTCAGCGAGCCGGACGTCGAGACCGACACGCGCGAGCGCCTGCGCGCACGCGCTGCCCGCCGGGCCGGCACCGACCACGAGCACGTCACAGGAAGTCGGCAGTTGCGCCATCGGCGCCGGATTCTAGGAGCGGCCGCGAGCGCGGCGGCACAGGAACGGATCAGGCCGCGGCCTTGACCTTCAGGCGCCACGCGTGCAGCAGCGGTTCGGTGTAGCCGCTGGGCTGCTTCAGGCCCTTGAACACGAGCTCGCTCGCGGCCTGGAAGGCAGCCGAGGTCTTGAAGTGGCCGGCCATCGGGCGGTAGGCGGGGTCGCCGGCGTTCTGGAGGTCGACCACCTTGGCCATGCGCTTGAGCGTGGCCTTGACCTGCTTGCGGTCGACGACGTCGTGGTGCAGCCAGTTCGCCATGTGCTGGCTGCTGATGCGCAGCGTCGCGCGGTCTTCCATCAGGCCGACGTCGTGGATGTCGGGCACTTTCGAGCAGCCGACGCCCTGGTCGACCCAGCGCACGACGTAGCCGAGGATGCCCTGGGCGTTGTTGTCGAGCTCCTGCTGGCGCTCGGCCGCATTCCACTTCGCCTTCTTCACCACCGGCACCGTCAACAGGCCGTCGAGCAGCGCCGCGCGTTCGGCCTCGGCCCCGGCGGCGGCGCCCTCCGCCTCGAGCTGCCTCTGCACGGCCGCGACGTCGACCTGGTGGTAGTGCAGCGCGTGCAGCGTGGCCGCGGTCGGGCTCGGCACCCAGGCGGTGTTCGCCCCCGCGCGCGGGTGGCCGATCTTCTGCTCCAGCATCGCGCGCATCAGGTCGGGCATCGCCCACATGCCCTTGCCGATCTGGGCCCGCCCGCGCAGCCCGCACGCCAGCCCGACGAGCACGTTGTTGCGCTCGTAGGCCTGGATCCATGCGCTCGTCTTCATGTCGCCCTTGCGCAGCATCGGCCCGGCCTGCATCGCGGTGTGTATCTCGTCGCCGGTGCGGTCGAGGAAGCCGGTGTTGATGAAGGCGACGCGCGATTTCGCGGCCGCGATGCAGGCCTTCAGGTTCACGCTGGTGCGGCGCTCCTCGTCCATGATGCCGAGCTTGACGGTGTGCAGCGGCAGCCCCAGCAGCGCCTCGACACGCGCGAAGAGCTCGTCGGCGAACGCCACCTCGGCCGGCCCGTGCATCTTCGGCTTGACGATGTAGATGCTGCCAGCCCGGCTGTTGCGGCGCGTCTTCAGGTCGCGCATCGCGATCGTGGTCGTCACGACGGCATCGAGCATGCCTTCGGGGATCTCGGCGTCCTGGTCGCCCCAGAGGATCGCCGGGTTCGTCATCAGGTGGCCGACGTTGCGCACGAACAGCAGCGAGCGCCCGTGCAGCGTCACGCGCTCGCCACCCGGTCCGGTGACCTCGCGATCGGGGTTGAGACGGCGCGTGATCGTCTTGTCGCCCTTGGGAACCTGCTCGGTCAGCGTGCCGTCGAGGATGCCGAGCCAGTTGCCGTAGGCCTGCACCTTGTCGGCGGCGTCGACCACCGCGACCGAGTCCTCGAGGTCGAGGATGGTCGACAGCGCCGACTCCAGCACGAGGTCGTGCACACCGGCCGGATCGGCGCTGCCGATCGGCGTCGTCTTGTCGATGCGCAGGTCCAGGTGCAGACCATGGTGCACCAGCATCACGCCCGACGGCGCCGACGCGCGGCCCTGGTGGCCGACGAACTGGCCCGGCGACGTCAGTTCGCTGCGCCCGCCGCCAGCCAGTGAAACGACCAGCCGCCCGCGTTCGATGCGGTAGCCGGTGGCGTCGAGGTGCGAGCCCGTTTTCAGCGGGGCGACGCGATCGAGCACATGACGCGCGTACTCGATGACCTTGGCGCCGCGCACCGGGTTGTAGCCGCTGCCGCGGTCGGCGCCGTCGCCCTCGGGCAGCGCATCGGTGCCGTACAGCGCGTCGTACAGGCTGCCCCAGCGCGCGTTGGCGGCGTTCAGCGCGTAACGCGCGTTGGTGATGGGCACCACCAGCTGCGGACCGGCCTGCAGCGCGAGTTCAGCGTCGACGTTCTCGGTCGTCGCCTGCACCAGCCCGGGGTCGGCGACGAGGTAGCCGATCTTCTGCAACACGGCGCGGTACTTCGCCGGCTGCTTGATCGGACCCGGGTGCTTCTTGTGCCAGGCGTCGAGGTCGGCCTGCAGCCGCTCGCGCTCGGCCAGCAGCGCAGCGTTCTTCGGCGCCAGGTCGGCGACGAGGGCGTCGAAGCCTTGCCAGAACGTGGCACGGTCGACACCGCTGCCGGGCAGCACCTGCTCGTCGATGAAGCGCTGCAGGACGGTGGCGACCTTCAGGCCGTGGATCGGGGTGCGTTCGGTCATGGCTCGGCGGGCCGGCAGCCCGTCATTCAGGGAACAGGGAGAGCACGTCGCGCAGGCTGCGGCCGGTGCGCGTGGGTTCGGTGTCGAGTTGCTCGGGCGGCAGGCCGGCGCGGTTGACCCACAGCGTGGTGTAGCCGAACCAGGTTGCGCCGACCACGTCCCAGCCGTTGCTCGAGACGAACAGGATGTCGCGCGCCGGCAGGCCGAGCGACTGTGGCCCGAGCGCGTAGCTCGCCGGGTCGGTCTTGTAGCGGCGGATGCCGTGCACGCTGAGCACCGGGTCGATCAGGTCGGTCAGACCGGCGCTGCGGATCGCCACCGCCAGCATCTCGGGGTCGCCATTGCTCAGGATGCCGGCCCGCACGCCGCGGGTGCGCAGCGTCTGCAACACCTCTCGGTTCTCCGGGAACGCCGACAGATGACGGTACTGGTTCATCAGCCGATCCTCGTCGGCCGCCGTCAGGGTCAGGCCCTGGCGCAGCACGGCGTAGCGCAGTCCCGCGCGCGTCAGGTCCCAGAACGGCCGATAGTGGCGGCCGTCGCCGCCGCTCATCGAGGTCAGCCGCGTGTACTCGATCTGCTTGTCGCGCCAGGTCTGCGCGATGCGCTCGCCGTGGCCGGGAAACCGCTGCTCGGCGAGCAAGGCCACGCTGTAGACGTCGAACAAGGTGCCGTAGGCGTCGAACAGGACGGCCTTTGGCAGCACGGGAGGGCGTGCCCGTTTGGATTCCACCGGTGCACTGTATTCGACTGCTGCGCAGACATTAAGTGCCTGAGAACGGTTTGATCTTTGATCGAACCGCTCATAATCGTTGCGATGGATCGGCTCAAGCAGATCGAGTCCTTCGCCGCGGTCGCGACCAAGGGCAGCTTGACGGCGGCAGCGCATGCCGAGGGCGTGGCGCCGGCGGTGATAGGGCGCCGGATCGATGCGCTGGAGGCGCGGCTGGGCGTCAAGCTGCTGTTGCGCACCACGCGCCGCATCACGCTGACGCACGAGGGCAGCGCCTTCCTGGAGGACTGTCAGCGCCTGCTCGGTGACCTCGCCAGCGCTGAAGCCAGTGTCAGCGCGGGTGGTGTGAAAGCGAGCGGACACTTACGTGTGACGGCGCCAGCCGGCTTCGGGCGCCGGCACATCGCGCCGCTGGTGCCGCGCTTCATCGCCGAACACGCCGACGTCAGCCTGTCGCTGAACCTGAGCGACCGCGTCGTCGACATCGTCAACGAGGGCTTCGACTGCGCGGTGCGCGTCGGCGAACTGCCGGATTCGGGCCTGGTCAGCGTGCGCCTGGCGGACAACCGCCGCCTGTGCGTGGCCGCACCGTCCTACCTCGGGCGTGCGGGCGTGCCACGGGCGCCGGCCGAACTGAGCCGTCACCAGTGCCTGACGCTGTCGTCGGAGGCCAGCCAGTCCCGCGGCTGGGCGTTCGTCATCGACGCCAAGCCGACGCACCTGCGACCGGCGGGTCGGCTGGACTGCAGCGACGGCCAGGTGCTGCATGACTGGTGCCTGGCCGGCCTCGGCATCGCGTGGCGCAGCACCTGGGAGGTCGAGCAGGAGGTGGCCGCCGGCCGGCTGCAGGAGGTGCTGGCGGACTTCGCGGCGCCGCCGAACGGCATCTTTGCCGTGTTCCCGCACGCCAAACATCTGCCGCTGCGGGTGCGGCTGTGGATCGACTTCCTGAAACACAGCTTCGGCGACCCCGACTACTGGTCGAGGCAGGCCGCCGTGCCGGCCTGAGCGCGGATCCCCAGTGGCGCAGGCTGCGCCGCTGGGGGGGTCAAGCGAATATCGGTGCGGGTGGCCGTCAGGCCGTCAGGCCGACAGGCACTCCTTCATGAACGCCTTGCGCTCGTCGCCCTTCTTGTCCGCGGCGTCGTGGTTGCAGGTCTTCATCTTCTGCTGCTGCGTCGGCGCGGCCTGCGCTGACAGGCATTCCTTCATGAAGGCCTTGCGCTCGTCGCCCGTCTTTCCAGTGGCGTCAGCGTTGCAGGTCTTCATCTTCTGCTGCTGCGCCGGCGCGGCCTTCGCCGACAGGCAGCCCGCCATGAAGGCCTTGCGCTGATCACCGGCCTTTCCTTCGGCGTCCTTGTTGCATTGCGTCATGCGCGCCTGCTGCGCCTGCTGTGCGGGGGTCGCCTCGGCGGCCTGAACAGCGGACCCGAGCAGCAGCCCGGCGGCCGCGAGCGCGGCCAGGAAGTGGTTCATCGCGAATCTCCATCGGTCAGTGGTGCGCCGACCGCCCGGTCGGCGCCGCCCCACAACGCGCGAGTGGGCGCGGCCGATGACCCTGCCGTCGGCGGCGCCGACGCGACCGCCGCTAAAGGATGCGGCGCGGGTGGGCGACTTGCTCGTGGGCGGCGTGCAGCCGGCGCACGAGCACGTGGATGAAGGCGCCGTCGAACAGGTGGCGCGTGCTCGGGCCGAGGCGCTCCATCGCGTCGGGCGTGAACGAGATCGTCGTCGCCGCCTGCGAGACCAGGATGTCGGTGCCGTGCACGCGCAACTCGGGGCTCGGCGCGAGATAGGCCATCTCGCCGACCGAGGTGCCGGCCCCGAGCTGGGCGACGCGCTGGCCGTCGCGGTACACCTCGACTTCACCCTGGGCGATGATGTGGAAGGTATTGCCCGGCTCGCCCTTGCGGTAGATCGCGTGGCCGAACGGCAGGCGCTGCCAACGCGCCCGGTGCACGACCTCCCACAGCTCGACGTCGCCGAAGCCGCGGAAGAAGTCCAGCGTGCGCAGCAGGTCGAAGCGCTCGGAGTCGAGCACCCCCTGCAGGGGACCCCGCGGCACCTCGCGGTTGCGCACCAGGGCCGACAAGGCCTGCGCGAACGCATCCCAGTTCGCGTGGCGCTGGCCGCGGTCCTTTGCCAGGCCTTGCAGGATCAGGGCCTCGAGCGCGGGCGAGACACCGTCGCGCAAGCTGCTCAGCGGCGGCGGCGCGGCGTGGTAGATCTGGTGCATCAGCGGCGCCTGCTGCGTGGCGTCGTACGGCGGCCGACCGCTGATCAGGTGGTACAGCACGGCGGCGAGCGAATAGATGTCGGCCCGGCAGTCGAGCGGGTCGCCGTCGAGCTGCTCGGGCGACATGTACGCGAGCGAGCCGACGCGGTAGACCTGGGTGCGGTCGGACTCCAGCGCGAAGACGCTGCCGAAGTCGGTGATCTTGACGTCGACGACCAGTCCGCCGTCGCTCGGCGTGAGGATGTTGGCGGGCTTGACGTCGCGGTGGATCAACCCCTGGCGGAACACGTAGCCCAGCGCCATCGCACACTTGAAGCCGATCTCGACCACCTGCGACAGCGGCAGCAGCGCGTCGGCACGGCAGAAGCGCCGCAGCGTGGGGCCCGCGACGTACTCCATCACGAGGTAGGGGCCGGCCGGGTCGGGCACGGCGTCCAGGATCTGGACCACGTTGGGGTGTTGAAGCCGCCCCACCAGCGCCGCCTCGGCGGCGAAAAACCGCTCCTGGTAGTGGCGGTCGCGCGAGTCGCTGCCAGCGCCGGCGCGCACGCGCTTGATCGCGACGTCGGTGCCGCGGAACTCGTCGCGCGCGAGAAAGACCTCGCTCGTCGAGCCCTCGCCGAGTTTGGCGCGCACGCGGTACTTGCCGATGTGGGACGGCAACGGCGAGGCGAGCAGGGACGCAGGCAGGGCGACGGACATGGACCCCGCGCATGGTGAGGGCGCAGCACCGCTGGCGGTGCGCCGAACAAGGGCCACTCCGTGCCGCTTTCCGGCGGATCGTGCCGCGCGGGGTCCGCGCCGACGGCGGGCCGCTGGCGTGCCAGCTTCCGCGTAGCCGACGCAGGGCGCCCCGTAGAATCCCGGCCATGATCCAGGCGAGGCACGAGCTGCTGCAGGCGCTGGGCGCCGTGCTCGAACGCATTGCGCCGAGTGCCGGCGTGCCGGCCGCCTTCGAGAGCCCGAAGCAGGCCGCCCACGGCGACCTCGCGATCACCGCGGCGATGGGGCTCGCGCGCCCGCTGAAGCGCAATCCACGGGAGCTGGCGCAGGCGCTGGTCGACGCGCTCCAGGCCGAACCGGCGGTGCAGCGCTGGGTGCGCGCGCTCGAGATCGCCGGCCCCGGCTTCATCAACCTGCGCCTGCACGACGCCACGCTGCAGGCGGTCGTGCGCGAGGTGCTCGCCGCCGGCGACCGCTTCGGTCGCCAGCCCGCCAACGGCCGCCGCGTGATGGTCGAGTTCGTCTCGGCCAACCCGACCGGCCCGCTGCACACCGGCCATGGCCGCAATGCCGCGCTGGGCGACTCGATCGCTCACCTGCTCGAGTCGCAGGGGGCGGTGGTGACGCGCGAGTTCTATTACAACGACGCCGGCGTACAGATCGCGACGCTGGCGGCGTCGACCCAGGCCCGGCTGCGCGGCCTGAAGCCGGGCGACGCCGGCTGGCCGGAGCCGGCCTACAACGGCGACTACATCGAGGACATCGCGCGCGCCTTCCGGGCGCGCCAGGCGGTGCGCGCTGACGACCGCGCATTCACCGCCTCGGGCGACCCCGAGGACCTGGACGGAATCGGCCAGTTCGCCGTCGCGTGGCTGCGCCACGAGCAGGACCTGGACCTGCGCGCCTTCGGCGTGCGGTTCGACCACTACTTCCTCGAGTCCGGCTTGTACGCCGACGGGCGCGTCGAGCGCACGGTCGCGCGGCTGATCGCCTCCGGCAAGACCTTCGAGCAGGGCGGCGCGCTGTGGCTGCGCACGACGGACTACGGAGACGACAAGGACCGCGTGATGCGCAAGTCCGACGGCAGCTACACCTACTTCGTGCCCGACGTCGCCTACCACCTGGACAAGTTCGAACGCGGCTACGGTCAGGTCATCAACGTGCAGGGGACCGACCACCACGGCACCGTCGCGCGCGTGCGGGCGGGGCTGCAGGCGGCCGGCGCCGGCATTCCGGCGGGCTACCCGGACTACGCGCTGTACAAGATGATCACCGTGATGAAGGGCGGCGAGGAGGTCAAGATCTCCAAGCGCACCGGCGGCTACGTCACGCTGCGCGAACTGATCGACTGGACCAGCCGCGATGCGGTGCGCTTCTTCCTCATCAGCCGCAAGGCCGACACCGAATTCACCTTCGACGTCGACCTGGCGCTGCAGCAGAACGACGAGAACCCGGTCTTCTACGTGCAGTACGCGCACGCCCGCATCTGCTCGGTGCTCGCGCAGTGGGCGCCGCCGGGCGGCGACGCGCCGGCCGGTCTGGCCGCGGCCGACCTTGCGCGGCTGTCCGCGCCCACCGAGCGCGCGCTGCTGCTCGCGCTGGCCGAGTTTCCGGTCATGCTCACGCGCGCAGCCGCCGACCTGGCGCCGCACGACGTCGCGTTCTACCTGCGCGCACTCGCCGGGGCCTTCCACAGCTGGTACGCCGCCGAGCGTTTTCTGGTCGACGACGCCGGGTTGGCGGCGGCTCGCATGGCGCTGCTCGCGGCGACCCGGCAGGTGTTGCGCAGCGGTCTGGCGATGCTCGGCGTGAGTGCCCCGCAGGCGATGGCGCGCAGCGCCCAGCCGGTTCTGGAGACGGATGCATGAAGGTTCAACGCGGCGGCTTCGCCATCGGCCTGGTCACCGGCCTGCTCATCGGCCTGGCGCTGGCGCTGGGGGTGGCGCTCTACATCACCAAGGTGCCGGTGCCCTTCCTCGACAAGGTGCCACACCGGACGGCCGAGCAGGACCAGGCCGAGGCCGAGCGGAACAAGAACTGGAACCCGAACGCGCCGCTGGCCCCGGCGAAGCCGGCGCCGGCCTCGCTGCCCCCGCCGACCGCCACCATTGCGCCCGGGATCGCGCCGGCGGTGACGAGCGCGCCGGCCACCGCGCGCGATCCGGCGGCGATCCTGTCCGGCGCGCCGGCCTCCGGCACGGGCGGCACCGGCGGCGCGCCCGCGGTGTCCACCGCCGCAGGCGCCGAGGCGTTTAGCTATCTCGTGCAGGTCGGCGCCTACTCCCGTGCCGAAGACGCCGAGACACAGCGCGCGAAGCTCGCGATGCAAGGCCTTTCGGCCCGCACCTACGAGCGCCAGCAGGCCGGCCGCACGGTGTACCGGGTGCGGGTGGGTCCGTACGAGCGCCGAGCCGAGGCCGACGCGGTGCAGCAGCGGCTCAAGGGCGAAGGCGTCGACGGCCAGCTCGTGCGGGTGCAGCGGCCCTGAGGCAGGGGCGCCGAGTCGACGACCCCGATGCAACGTTCACAAGGATGACGATGACGATGAAGCGACGCGAATTTTCGGTTTCGATGGCCGCCGGCGGCCTGGCCCTCCTGTCCAGTGGCGCCGCGCGCGCCCAGGGCAAGCCGGTGGAAGGCACGCAGTACATCAAGCTCGCGCAGCCGGCGCCGGTCAGCCTGTCTTCGCCCGACAAGAAGGTCGAGGTCGTCGAGTTTTTCTGGTACGAGTGCCCGCACTGCAACACCTTCGAACCGATCCTCGAGCCCTGGGCCAGGCAGTTGCCGGCCGACGTCGCCTTCCACCGCGTGCCGGTCGGATTCACGGCGCGCCATCAGGTCGCCCAGCGCGCGTACTACGCGCTCGAGGAGATGGGCCAGCTCGAGACCCTGCACCCGCGCGTGTTCGCCGCGATCCACGTGCAGCGCCAGCGGCTGCTGTCGGACAAGGCGTACGCCGATTGGGTCGGCACCCAGGGGGTGGACGCCGAGAAGTTCGCCGCCACGATGAAATCCTTCTCGGTCGCGACCAAGGCGCGCCGCGCCACTCAGCTCAGCGAGGCGTACAAGATCGATGGTGTGCCTGCGCTCGGTGTGCAGGGCCGCTACTACACCTCCGGTGCCCTGGCCGGCACCCATGAGCGGGCACTCCAGGTCACCGACTACCTGATCCAGCTCGCGCGCAAGTCCGCCTGACCGGCGGGTCTCTAGGACTGGGGAACAGGCGGCGCCGCCCGATCGTGGCGCGCGTCACGCCGGCGCTCGGTGCGCTGGTCACGGTGCGCTCCTGGGGGGTTGTCGGCACTGACTTGCAGCTACAATGACTGCAAGTTTCGTGCCGAATATGACCCGCCTCGTCTCTCTCGTTTTCCGTCTTCACCGTCTGGCGCGCTGCGTCGCACCGGCGTTGCTGCTTGCACTGGTCCTTTCGCCGGCCGCCGGGCGCGCAGAGAAGGGTGACCGCCTGCAGCCGATCGTCGTCGAGGCCGACAAGCCCGGCACGCTCGACCTGCAGCGCCAGGTGGTCGTGTTCAATGGCAACGTGAAGATCGTGCAGGGCACGATGACGATCCGCGCCGAGCGCATCGAGGTGCGCGAAGGCGCCAACGGCTCGCGTTCGGCGGTCGCCACCGGCGTGCCGGGCCAACCGGCCAGCTATCGCCAGAAGCGCGACGGTGTCGACGAGTGGGTCGAGGGTTCGGCCCAGCGCATCGAGTACGACGGCCGCGGCGGCACGCTGCGCTTCGTCGGCAACGGCTCGGTGCGCCGCCTGCGCGACGGTGCGGTGGCGGACGAGGTCAGCGGGCACGTCATCAGCTGGGACGACCGCAGCGAGCTGTTCAGCGTCGAAGGTGGCGAGCCGACCGCCGACAACCCCGGCGGCCGGGTGCGCGCCGTGCTGACACCGCGGGCGACGCCGCCCGCGTCAGCCGCTGCGCCATCGTCCGGGCCCGCGCGCTGATGACCGCCGACCCCCCGGGCGCCGCGCCGGCCGCGGCGAGTCGCCTCGACGCCGAAGGGCTGCAGAAGGTCTACGGCGCGCGCAAGGTCGTCAAGGACGTGCACCTGTCGGTTGGCGCCGGCGAGGTGGTCGGCCTGCTCGGACCGAACGGCGCCGGCAAGACGACGACCTTCTACATGATCGTCGGCCTCGTGCGTGCGGACGGCGGCACGATACGCATCGATGGCCGCGACGTGCACGGCCTGCCGATCCACCGACGTGCGCAGCTCGGGCTGTCCTACCTGCCGCAGGAGGCGTCGATCTTCCGCAAGCTGACGGTCGAGGAAAACATCCGCGCCGTGCTCGAGCTGCAGCTCGACGCGGCCGGCCGGCCGCTGAAGGCGACGCTGATCGAGCAGCGCCTGCACGAGCTGCTCGACGAGCTCGGGGTCACCAAGCTGCGCGCATCGCCGGCGCTGGCGCTGTCCGGCGGCGAGCGACGGCGGGTCGAGATCGCGCGGGCGCTCGCCACCCAGCCGCGCTTCATCCTGCTCGACGAACCCTTCGCCGGCGTCGACCCGATCGCCGTCATCGAGATCCAGCGCATCATCGGTTTTCTGCGCGCGCGCGGCATCGGCGTGCTGATCACGGACCACAACGTGCGCGAGACGCTAGGCATCTGCGACCGCGCCTACATCATCAGCGAGGGCAGCGTGCTCGCCGAGGGCACGCCGGCGGAGATCGTCGACAACCCGCAGGTGCGCAAGGTGTACCTCGGCGAACATTTCCGGATGTGAGATGGAGCCCCCAGGCTCGGCGCTGCGCGCCTCCGCCACCCCCCGAGGGGGCTCACGCTGCGGCCCGGCAAAGCCGGTTCCGCGCGTGGTCATGGAGCCCCCAGGCTCGGCGCTGCGCGCCCGCGCCACTCCCCGAGGGGGCTCGCCACGGCCGGGCCGAGCC
>JBDTUO010000024.1:0-16201 GCA_040007675.1 Rubrivivax sp. | reverse complement strand
CCGAGAAGGCGGCCGAGTCCGGCAAGCCGGCCGAGATCGTCGCCAAGATGGTCGAGGGCTCGGTGCAGAAGTTCCTGAAGGAGGTGTCGCTCGCGAACCAGACCTTCGTCAAGAACGACAAGCAGACGGTCGAGCAGATGCTCAGGGAAAAGGCCACGACGGTGCAGGCGTTCACGCTGTACGTCGTCGGCGAGGGCATCGAGAAGAAGACCGACGACTTCGCGGCCGAGGTGGCGGCGCAAGTGGCCGCGGCAAAGGGCGGCTGAAGACCTGCGGCCGAGCGTGGCCGGTCGTCCCCGGCGTTCGGCTGCGAAGCCGGTCGTCGACCGGCACGGGCGGTAGACTCGGCCCCCGCCGCGTCGCTTCGGCCGCCGCCCCAGAATCCGATGACGCCGAGCGAGGAGCTCCCCGCATGCCCGCCTACAAGCGCATTCTCCTGAAGCTGTCCGGCGAAGCCCTGATGGGCGACGACGCGTACGGCATCAACCGCGCGACGATCGCCCGCATCGTGCGTGAGGTGCGCCAGGTGACGGCCCTTGGTGTCGAGGTGGCGATCGTGATCGGCGGTGGCAACATCTTCCGCGGCGTCGCCGGTGGCGCGGTCGGCATGGACCGTGCCACCGCCGACTACATGGGCATGCTGGCCACGGTGATGAACTCGCTGGCGCTGGCCGACGCGATGCGCGTCGACGGCATGACGGCGCGCGTCATGTCGGCCATCAGCATCGAGCAGGTGGTCGAGCCCTATGTGCGACCCAAGGCGCTGCAGTACCTGGAAGAGGGAAAGGTCGTGATCTTCGCGGCCGGCACCGGCAACCCCTTCTTCACCACCGACACCGCCGCCGCACTGCGGGGCGCCGAGATCGGCGCCGAGATCGTGCTGAAGGCGACCAAGGTCGATGGCGTCTACAGTGCCGACCCGAACAAGGACCCTGCGGCGCGTCGCTACGACAGCATCGGCTTCGACGAGGCCATCGCGCGCAATCTGCAGGTGATGGACGCCACGGCCTTTGCGCTGTGCCGTGACCAGAAACTTCCCATCCGCGTGTTCAGCATCTTCAAGCCCGGCGCGCTGCTGCGCGTGGTGCAGGGCGAGGACGAGGGCACGCTGGTGCACGTCTGAGGAGAACCACGACATGAGCGCTACGACGATTCCCGAGATCCGCGGCACGGCCGAGTCCAAGATGGGCAAGTCGGTCGAGGCCTTCAAGACAGACCTGCAGAAGATCCGCACCGGGCGTGCGCACCCGGGCATCCTCGACCAGGTCCACGTCGACTACTACGGCTCCATGGTGCCGATCAGCCAGGTCGCGAGCGTCACGCTGCTGGATGCGCGCACGATCAGCGTGCAGCCCTGGGAAAAGGGCATGGGCGCGAAGATCGAGAAGGCGATCCGTGAATCCGACCTCGGGCTGAACCCGGCGTCGCAGGGTGACCTGCTGCGAGTACCGATGCCGGCGCTGTCCGAGGAGCGGCGGCGAGAGCTGACCAAGGTCGTTCGCCACGCGGGCGAGGAAGCCAAGGTCGCGGTGCGTGCGGTGCGGCGTGAGGCCAACGACCACCTCAAACGCCTGTTGAAGGACAAGCTCGCGAGCGAGGACGACGAACGGCGGGCGCAGGACGAGGTGCAGCGCCTCACCGACCGCACGATCGCCGAAGTCGATCGCCTGGTGGCGTCCAAGGAAGCCGAGGTGATGGCGGTCTAGCCATTGCCGGCATCGATGTTGAGTTCTCCGACCTGTCCCGAGGCACCCGTGGCGCAGGCCGCACCTGCCTCGCGGAGCGTGCCGCGCCACGTCGCCGTCGTGATGGACGGCAACGGGCGCTGGGCGCGCCAGCGCTACATGCCACGTTTCTTCGGGCACAAGGCCGGGGTCGACGTGCTGGTCAAGTCGGTGCTCGAGTTCGCCGATCGCGGCGTCGAGTACCTGACGGTGTTCGCGTTCTCGTCGGAGAACTGGAAGCGTCCGAACGAGGAGGTCAGCGGGCTGATGAGCCTGGTGCTGGTCGCGGTCTCGAAGTACCTCACCAAGCTGGCCCAGGACGGGGTGCGAATCCGCATCGTCGGCGACCGCTCGGCGGTCTCGGACAAGCTGCGCCGCGCCTGGGAGCTGGCCGAGGCGCAGACGGCGCACAACACGCGCATCACGCTGGCGGTGGCGTTCAACTACGGTGGGCGCTGGGATGTGGTGCAGGCCTGCCGGCAGGCGCTGCTGCAGGGTCTGCCGCCCGAGTCGCTCGACGAGGACTGGCTGGCACGCCACATGGCGCTGGCCTTCGCTCCCGACCCCGACCTGTTCATCCGCACCGGCGGCGAGATGCGCATCAGCAATTTCCTGCTCTGGCAGGCGGCCTACGCCGAGTTCTTCTTCACCGACTGCCTGTGGCCCGACTTCGGTCCGGCAGAGATCGATGCGGCGATGTCGGCCTACGCCAGCCGCGACCGCCGCTTCGGCGGCATCCGCTCGGCCAGCAGCTGATGCTCGCGCAACGCATCGCGACCGCGCTGGTGCTGCTGGCCCTGCTGGTGCCGGCCCTGTGGTCGTCGTCCCCGTGGCCTTTCCAGGGGCTGACGCTGGTGCTGGTCGCCGTCGCGGGTTGGGAATGGGCGCGCCTGAGTGGCGTTGCGCACAGCGGCGCCGTGCTGTGCGGCGCGGCGCTCGCGCTGGCGTGCGCGGCGGCGGCATTCGTCGGCTGGGCCGTTCCCGCGCCGGCGGCGGTCTGGATCTGGGCGGTTGGGGTGTGGTCGGTCGGTGGGTCGCTGCTGCTGGTGATCGGGCCGGCCGGCTGGCAGCGCATCCCGGCGGTGTTGCGCCTGTGCATCGGGCTGGTGGCGCTGTGGGTCGCCTGGCTCGCGATCGTGCAGGCGCATGCCCTGGGCCTTGCGTTCCTGTTGTCCGTGTTCGCGCTCGTGTGGATGGCGGACATCGCCGCCTACGCCGGTGGCCGCGCGTTCGGGCGCCGCAAGCTGGCGCCGTCGATCAGCCCCGGCAAGAGCTGGGAAGGTGCTCTCAGCGGGCTCCTCGGCGTGCTGCTGCTGGCCTGGGGCTGGACCGCGCTCGACCAGCAGTGGTTCGCCGACGCGCCCGGGCTGTTCGGGCGGCTGCGCGCCGGCTTCGGCCTTGTCGGCATGGTGCTGGCGCTGGTCGCCCTGACGGCCTTCGGCGTGCTCGGTGACCTGTTCGAATCGCTCGCCAAGCGAGCCGCGGGGGTAAAGGACAGCAGCCAGTTGCTGCCCGGACACGGCGGCGTGCTCGATCGCATCGACGCGCTGATCCCGGTATTCCCGCTTGCGCTCGCGCTGGCCGGCATGGCGGGGCTCACCGGGATGCCGAGGTGAACGCCACCCGGCCGGTTCGGCAGCGGCTGGTGGTGCTCGGTTCGACCGGATCGATCGGTGTCAACACGCTCGACGTCGTCGCGCGCCACCCCGAGCGCTATGAGGTGGTCGGCCTGTCGGCGCGCCAGCGGGTGAACGAGTTGCTCGCGCAGTGTGTGCGCTTCCGACCGCGGGTCGCCGTCGTCGGCGATGCGGCCGCGGCGCGCGCGCTGGAGCAGGGCCTGCGCGCCGCGGGCGTGCCGACCGACGTCGCCGTCGGGCCCGAACCGCTCGCCGCGCTGGCCGCCGACCCGGGGGTAGATACCGTGATGGCCGCCATCGTCGGCGCCGCCGGTCTGGCGCCGTGTCTCGCGGCCGCGCGCGCCGGCAAGCGCTTGCTGCTCGCGAACAAGGAGGCGCTCGTCGTCGGCGGGGCGCTGTTCATGCAGGCGGTGCAGGAGGGCGGTGCGACGCTGCTGCCGATCGACAGCGAACACTCGGCGATCTTCCAGTGCCTGCCCGAGGACCGCGCCACCTGGGGCGAGCGCATCGACCACATCGTGCTGACCGCCTCGGGCGGGCCCTTTCGCACGCGCGATCCGGCCTCGCTGGCGAATGTCACCCCCGACCAGGCCTGCGCGCACCCGAACTGGGTCATGGGCCGCAAGATTTCGGTCGACTCCGCGACGATGATGAACAAGGCGCTCGAGGTGATCGAGGCGCACTGGCTGTTCGGGTTGGCGCCGGAGAACATCCGCGTCGTGATCCATCCCCAGAGCATCGTGCATTCGATGGTCGTGTGCCGCGACGCGTCGGTGCTCGCCCAACTCGGCACACCGGACATGCGGGTGCCGATCGCCTACGGGCTGTCGTTCCCCGAGCGCATCGCGTCGGGCGCGCCGGTGCTCGACCTGCTGGCGGTCGGCGCGCTGGAGTTCGAGGTCGCCGACCGGAAACGGTTTCCAGGGCTGTTCCTGGCGTGGGACGCGCTGCGGGGGCCGGATGGCAGCGCTGCCGTCCTGAACGCCGCCAACGAGGAGGCGGTGGCGGCGTTCCTCGACGGAACCATCCGCTTCCCGCAGATTCACAGCATCAACGCGGGCACCATCGACGCGCTCGCCGGCGCAGCGGTCGGCCCCGGCTCGCTGGACGATCTGCTCGCGCTCGACGCCCAGGCGCGCCGCCGCGCTCGCGCCCTCATCCAGGAGTTGACCGCTTGATCATCACCGTGCTCGCCTTCGTCCTGACGCTGGGCGTGTTGATCGTCGTGCATGAGTACGGCCACTATCGGGTCGCGGTGGCCTGCGGTGTCAAGGTGTTGCGCTTCTCGGTCGGCTTCGGGCGTGTGCTGTGGCGCCGCGTCGGCCGCGGCGGCACGGAGTTCACGCTCAGCGCGCTGCCGCTCGGCGGCTACGTGCGCATGCTCGACGAACGTGAGGGCACGGTGCCCGATTCGCAGCGCGATCAGGCCTTCAACCTCAAGCCGCTGCGCCAGCGCACCGCGATCGTGATCGCGGGGCCGGCGGCGAATCTGTTGCTGGCGGTGTTGCTGTACGCCGCGTCGTACTGGATCGGCACCGAGGAACCGAAGGCGCTGCTCGGCGCGCCGGTGGCGGGCAGCATCGCCGAAGCAGCCGGCATGCGCAGCGGTGATTGGGTGCGCGCGACCTCGGCCGACGCCCGCGACTGGACCGACGTCGACTCGTTGACCGATCTGCGCTGGCAGGTGACGCAGGCGGTGCTCGACGGCCGCGATCTGCAGCTGATGCTGAGCGACCGGCAAGGTCACGGCTCGCGCCAGACGACCCTCGCACTGAGCACGCTGGCGTCGGCCGAGGTCGATGCCGCGTTGATGCGGCGCATCGGCCTGGGTGGCGGCTACAGCGAGCCGGTGCTCGGCGAGGTGCGCGCCGACGGCCCTGCGGCGCGGGCAGGCTTGCGCGCGGGTGACCGCGTACGCCGGGTGGATGGCGCGCCGATCGACGACGCCGCGGTGTTGCGCGAGCGCATCCGCGCCGCGGTGCAGGGCGCGGGCGGCGTGACGATGCACTGGACCGTCGATCGTGAGGGCAAGGCGCTCGAGGTCGAGGTCACGCCGCGTCCGCTGGCCGAGGGCGAGATCACGGTGGGGCGGATCGACGCCTTCGTCGGCGCGCGGCCCGAGATGGTGACGGTGCGCCGCGGGCCGATCGACGGGCTCGTGCGCGGTGCGCAACGCACCTGGGAGGTGTCGGCGCTGACCGTCCGCATGCTCGGGCGCATGCTGATCGGCGAGGCGTCGGTGAAGAACCTGAGCGGCCCGTTGACGATCGCCGACTATGCCGGCCAGTCGGTGCAGCAGGGTCTGGCCTACTATCTCGGCTTCCTCGCGCTGGTCAGCGTCAGCCTCGGCGTGCTCAACCTGCTGCCGTTGCCGATGCTCGATGGCGGCCACCTGATGTATTATCTTTTCGAGGGTGTGACGGGGCGGCCGGTGTCCGATCTCTGGCTCGCGCGTCTGCAGCGTGGCGGTATCGCGGTGCTGCTGATGCTGATGTCGGTGGCCCTTTTCAACGACGTCACCCGCCTTCTCGGTCTGCCCTGACCCCCCTCGCTCCCATGCCCTTCTCCTTCCCGTTCGGGCCCATGCGCCCCACGGCGGCGCTGGTGGTGGCGATCGCGCTGTGCGCGTCGCCGTCTGCCCGTGCCGTCGAACCCTTCACGCTGCAGGACATCCGCATCGAGGGCCTGCAACGCACGGACCCCGGCACGGTGTTCGCGGCGCTGCCGTTCCGCGTCGGCGACACCTACTCCGACGACAAGGCCGCGACGGCCCTGCGCGCCCTGTTCGCCACCGGCCTGTTCTCCGACGTCCGCATCGATGTGGAGGGCAACGTGGTGGTCGTCATCGTCGACGAGCGCCCGGTGATCGCGGCCGTCAACTTCGCCGGCCTGAAGGAGTTCGAGAAGGACCTGTTGCTGAAGTCGCTGAAGGACGCCGGCATCGGCGAGGGACTGCCGTTCGACAAGGCGCTGGTCGATCGCGCCGAGCAGGAAATCAAGCGCCAGTACCTGACGCGCAGCCTGTACGGCGCCGAAGTGGTGACGACGATCACGCCGATCGAACGCAATCGCGTCAATGTCACCTTCACGATGACCGAAGGCGACGCCGCGCGCATCGGCGAGATCCGCATCATCGGCGCCGAAGCGTTCGACGAGTCGACGCTGCGCAAGCAGTTCGAATTGACGACGTCGGGCTGGTTGACCTGGTACACGAAGGCGGACCGCTATTCGCGCACCAAGCTCAACGGTGACCTCGAGACGCTGCGAGCCTATTACGTCAACCGCGGCTACCTCGAGTTCGCGATCGAATCGACCCAGGTCACGATCTCGCCCGACAAGCAGGACATATCGATCTCGATCTCGATCAAGGAAGGTCAGCGCTTCACGGTCACCGGCGTGCGCCTGAACGGCGATTTCCTCGGCCGCGAGGAGGAGTTCCGCGCGCGCGTGCGGGTGAGGCCCGGCGAGCCCTACCGGGGTCAGGACGTCACCGAGACGCAACGCCTGTTCGCCGACCTCTATGGCCAGTACGGGTACGCGTTCGCGCGGACCGAGGCCGAACCCGAAATCGACCGCGAGAAGGCCCAGGTCGTGGTCGTGTTCACCGCCGCTCCGCAACGCCGCGTGTACGTGCGCCGGATTGAGATCGCCGGCAACACGCGCACGCGCGACACGGTCGTGCGGCGCGAGTTCCGGCAGCTCGAGTCAGCCTGGTACGACGGCAACCGCATCAAGCTCTCGCGTGATCGCGTCGACCGGCTCGGTTACTTCAGCGAAGTCAATGTCGACACGCGTGAGGTCGCGGGCTCGCCGGACCAGGTCGACCTGGTGGTCACGGTCAAGGAGAAGCCCACCGGCAACCTGCTGATCGGCGCGGGTTTCTCGAGCGCCGAGAAGTTGTCGCTGACGGCATCGATCAAGCAGGACAACGTGTTCGGCTCGGGCAACTACCTCGGCGTTGAGGTCAACACCAGCAACACGCAGCGCAGCTTCCTTTTCAGCACGGTCGATCCCTACTGGACCACCGACGGCGTCTCGCGCGCGATCGAGGTCTTCTACCGCACGGCGCGGCCTTTCAACAGCCTCGGCGACGAGTATCAGGTGACGACGCCCGGTGCATCGGTTCGCTTCGGCGTGCCGTTCTCCGACTTCGACACGGTGTTCTTCGGCGTTGGCTGGGAGCGCACGCAGATCGGCGCCACCGCCGGCATCCCGAACAGCTACTTTCTCTATCGGCAGCAGTTCGGCCCGAACAGCCAGGCGTTTCCGCTCACCCTCGGCTGGGCGCGCGACGCCCGCGACAGCGCGCTGTTCCCGAGTGCCGGGCGCTACCAGCGCGTCAACCTCGAGACCAGCGTGTTCGGTGACCTGCGCTACCTGCGGGCGAACCTGCAGTTCCAGCAGTTCCTGCCCTTGCCGCTGCGGCTGACGCTGGGTGTGAACGCCGAGGTCGGTTTCGGCAAGGGTTTCGGCTCTAGGCCTTACCCGATCTTCAAGAACTTCTACGGCGGCGGCCTCGGCTCGGTGCGGGTGTTCGAGCAAGGCTCGCTCGGCGCCATCGACCCGACCGGGGCCTACATCGGCGGCAACCGCCGGTTCAACCTCAACACCGAGCTGTACGTCCCGGTGCCGGGCACCGGGAACGACAAGTCGCTGCGCCTGTTCGGATTCACCGACATCGGCAACGTCTGGAGCGAAAACGAGAAACTCAGTGCGTCCGATCTGCGCGCGTCGGCCGGCATCGGCATGAGTTGGCTGTCGCCGGTGGGTCCGCTGAAGATGAGCTGGGGCGTTCCGATCCGCTCGCAGCCGAACGATAGAATCCAACGCTTCCAGTTTCAGATCGGGACTGCCTTCTGATGAGCCTGACCTATTTCAAGCCGCTGGTGCTGGCCGTCTGCCTGGCGGCGATGCCGTGGTGGGCTGGCGCCCAGGAACTCAAGATCGGCTACATCAACGGCGAGCGAGTGCTGCGCGAATCGAACCCGGCCAAGGCAGCGCAGAGCAAGCTCGAGGCCGAGTTCGGCAAACGCGAGCGTGAGCTCACCGACGACACCAATCGCCTCAAGGCGGCCGCCGACAAGCTCGACAAGGAGGCGCCGACTCTCAGCGAGACCGAGCGCACCCGACGCCAGCGCGAGTTGGTCGAGCAGGACCGCGAGCTGCAGCGCAAGCGGCGCGCATTCCAGGAAGACCTGAACCAGCGCAAGAACGAAGAGCTGGCCAACGTCGTCGAACGTGCAAACCGCGTCATCAAGCAGATCTTCGATGCCGAGAAGTACGACCTGATCGTGCAGGAGGGCGTCGTCTTTGCCGGGCCACGCGTCGATATCACCGACAAGGTGGTCAAGGCGCTCAACAGCACGGCAGCCGCCGGCGGCAAGTAAGCCAGCCGACGTCGTCGCGCGACGGGCCGCGCTGTGATCGAGGTCCCCGCCGGCGAACTGGCGCTATGGCTCGGCGGCACACTGGTCGGTGACGCCGCGCTGCCGCTGCGCCGCATCGGCCCGCTCGCCGCAGCGGGGCCCGACACCATCTCGTTTCTTGCCCAGCCGCGCTATCGCGCCCAGCTCGATGCCAGCGCGGCCGGCTGCGTGATCGTCGCGCCGGCGCTGCACGACGCCGTTGCGCACCGGCCGGCTGCGATCCTGTGTGACGACCCGTACCTCGCATTCGCCCGCTTGACGCAGTGGTGGGCGGCGCGAACGCGTGCCGTGCCCGAGCCCGGCGTGCACCCGAGCGCGGTGGTCGAGCCCGGCGCGCGCGTGCACGCGTCGGCCAGCGTCGGTGCATTCGCCTACGTGGGGGCGCGGGCCGAGGTCGCGGCGTGCGCGCGCATCGGCGCGCAGTCGCAGGTGGGGGCTGACGCGGTGGTCGGCGAGGGCACGCGGATCGCGCCGCACGCGCAGCTTGGCGAGGCTTGCCGCATCGGCGCGCGCGGCATCGTGCACGGCGGCGCCGTGATCGGCGCCGACGGCTTCGGCTTCGCTCCCACCGACGGTCGCTGGGAAAAGATCGAGCAGCTCGGCGCGGTGCGGATCGGGGACGACGTCGAGATCGGCGCGAACACCTGCATCGACCGCGGTGCGCTCGAGGACACGGTGATCGAGGACGGCGTCAAGCTGGACAACCTGGTGCAGATCGGCCACAACGTCGTCGTCGGCGCGCACAGCGCCTTCGCTGGTTGCGTCGGGGTCGCCGGCAGTGCGCGCATCGGCCGGCGTTGCACAGCCGGCGGCGGCGCGATCATCCTGGGCCACCTCGAACTCGTGGACGACGTGCACGTCAGCGCGGCGACCGTGATCACGCGCTCGATCCTGAAGCCGGGAAAGTACAGCGGGCTGTTCCCGTTCGACGACAATGCGGCCTGGGAGAAGAACGCCGCGACGCTGCGACAGCTGCACACCCTGCGTGATCGGCTGCGGGCGCTCGAGAAAAAGGGCTGAGGGGACGTTGCGCATGGACATCCACAAGATCCTGAAGAAGCTGCCGCACCGCTATCCGTTCCTGCTGGTGGACCGCGTGCTGGAGCTCGAGAAGGACCTCCGCATCAAGGCGCTGAAGAACGTCACGATCAACGAGCCGTTTTTCATGGGTCACTTTCCGGCGCGGCCGGTGATGCCTGGCGTGCTGATGCTCGAGGCGCTGGCGCAGGCGGCCGCGCTGCTGTCGTTCGATTCGCTCGACGAGGAGCCGGGCGATGACACTGTGGTCTACTTCGTCGGCATCGACGGGGCCCGCTTCAAGCGCGTCGTCGTGCCGGGCGACCAGCTGATCCTAGAGGCGACGATCGAGCGCAAGAAGTCCGGCATCTACCGGTACAAGACGCGTGCCAGCGTGGGCGACGAAACCGCGGTCGAGGCCGAGCTGATGTGCACGATGCGCAAGGTGGCGTGAGCCCCGCCCCGCCAGCCATCCATCCGACGGCGATTGTCGATCCGGCGGCCGATCTGGCGCCGGACGTCGTCGTCGGCGCCTACGCAGTCATCGGCGCCGGGGTGTCGATCGGGCCCGGATCGAGCGTCGGGCCGCACGCAGTGATCGATGGTCCGACGACGATCGGGCGCGACAACCGCATCCACGCGCACGCGGTCCTCGGCGGGGCGCCGCAGGACATGAAGTACGCCGGTGAGGCGACAGCGCTGGTGATCGGTGACCGCAACACGGTGCGCGAGTTCTGCACCTTCAACCGCGGCACGGTGCAGGACGGCGGCGTCACGCGCGTCGGCGACGACAACTGGATCATGGCCTACGTGCACCTCGCGCACGATGTGCAACTCGGCCACCACACGATCCTGGCCAACAACGCCACGCTCGCGGGCCATGTGCACGTCGGCGACTGGGCGATCGTCGGTGGCCTGACCGGCATTCACCAGTTCTGCCACGTCGGCGCCCACGCGATGACCGGCTTCCAGAGCCACGTCGCGCAGGACGTGCCGCCGTTCATGACCGTCGCCGGCAATCCGTTGGCCGTGCTCGGCGTGAACGTGGAGGGTCTGCGCCGGCGCGGTTTTTCGCGCGAGCGCATCGCGCAGGTGCGCCAGATGTACCGGCTGCTGTACCGCGAAGGCCTGACACTCGAGGCCGCGAAAACGGCGCTCGCGGCACTCTCGGGCGCGCTCCAGGGCGCGGCCGGCGGTGCGGCTGGCGGCACGATTGATGGCGCGGGTGATGGCGCGCGTGATGGCGCGCTTGACGGCGGCGATGCGGATGTCGCGCAGTTGCTCGGGTTTCTCGCCGCGAGCACGCGCGGCATCGTCCGCTAGCCAACGCGGGGCGGCGTCGCATGCGCCTGGCGATGGTGGCGGGCGAGGCCTCAGGCGACTTGCTCGCCGGCCTGCTGATCGCCGGTTTGCGCGCGCGCTGGCCCGACTGGCGCGGCGTCGGCATCGGGGGGCCGAAGATGGCGGCGCAGGGATTCGAGGCCTGGTGGCCGAGTGACCGGCTCGCGGTGCGCGGCTACGTCGAGGTGCTCCGCCACTACCGGGCGATCAAGGCCGTGCGCGACGCCCTCGCGCAGCGCCTGCTGGCCGATCCGCCAGGCGCCTTCATCGGCGTCGATGCCCCCGACTTCAACCTCGGCCTGGAGGCACGGCTGAAGGCCGCTGGCGTGCCGACGGTGCACTTCGTCTGCCCGTCGGTATGGGCCTGGCGCGGAGGGCGGCTGAAGACCCTGGCGGCGAGCTGCGACCACGTGCTGTGCCTGTTTCCGTTCGAGCCCGCGCTGCTGGAGCGCCACGGCGTCGCGGCCACGTTTGTGGGTCACCCGCTGGCCGACGCGATTCCGCTGCAGCCGCCGCGGGCCGCCGCACGTCGTGCGCTCGAGTTGCCGGACGACGCCTCGGTGCTGGCGCTGTTGCCCGGCAGCCGGCGTTCCGAGATCGAGGCGATCGCGCCGGCCTTCCTGCAGACCGCCGCTCGGCTGCATGCCGAGCGTCCGGCGCTGCGCATCGTGCTGCCGGTGGCGCCGGGCCTGCGGGCGCTGCTGGATCCGCTGGCGCGTGCCCACGCGCCCGGCGTGCCACTGCAGTGGCTCGACGGGCGCTCGCACGAAGCGCTCGCGGCGTGCGACGCCACGCTGATCGCCAGCGGCACCGCGACGCTCGAGGCGGCGCTGTTCAAGCGGCCGATGGTGATCGGCTACCGCATGCACCCGCTGAGCTGGCAGCTGATGAAGCGCATGGCCTACCAGCCTTGGGTCGGGCTGCCGAACATCCTGTGCCGCGACTTCGTCGTGCCCGAGCGTCTGCAGGACGCCTGTGAACCGGGCCGTCTGGCCGCCGACGTGAGGCGGGCACTGGACGACACGGCGGGTGCCGAGCGCCTGCACCAGCGCTTCTCCGAACTGCACCTGAGCCTGCGCCGCGACACCGCGCGCGCTGCCGCCGATGCCCTCGCGCAGATCGTCGGTGACTGAGCGCAAGCGCCTGCGCTTGCCCGTCCAGCTGGGCCTGGACTGGGCCACGCCAGGGTTGATCGCCGGCGTCGACGAAGCTGGCCGTGGGCCATTGGCCGGCCCGGTGGTGGCGGCGGCGGTGATCCTCGACCTGCGCCGCCCCGTGCGCGGGCTGGCGGACTCCAAGCTGCTGAGCCCGCGCCGGCGCGAACGTCTGTTCGACGAGATCTGCGCGACCGCGCTGAGCCTGTGCATCGCCGAGGCGAGCGTCGAAGAGATCGACCGCCTGAACATCCTGCAGGCGACGTTGCTGGCGATGCGACGCGCAGTCGAGGGTTTGCGCCTGCCGCCGCGCGAGGTGCTGGTCGACGGCAACCGGCTGCCGCTGCTGCGCGTGCCGGCGCGCGCGATCATCGGCGGCGATGCGAGCGTGCCGTCGATCTCGGCCGCGTCGATCCTGGCCAAGGTGACCCGCGACCGCATGTGCGAGGACCTGCACGCGGCCTGGCCAGCCTACGGCTTCGCGCTGCACAAGGGCTACGCGACCGCGGCCCACCTGCGCGCGCTGCGCGAGCATGGGGCTTGCCCGGCGCATCGCCGGACTTTCGCGCCGGTGCGTGGCGTTTTGCCGGAACCCGTGTGACGGCGCCGGCGTCACCCCGCGTGCTGCGCTCGCGCGACAACGCACTGCTCAAGCGCTTGCGCCGCCTGATGCAGGCACCCGGCCACTATCGCCGCGGCGGCTCAGTCTGGGTCGAAGGCGAACACCTGTGCGCGGCGGCCTGCGCCGCGGGTGTCGACGTGCCGCTGGCGGTCGCGAGCGAGACGGCGCTGGCGCTGCCGGCACTTGCCGCGCTGCTGGCGGTGGCCCGGGAGCAGGTGCTGGTGACGCCGGCGCTGTTCGCCGAACTGAGCGCACTCGAGTCGCCAGCGGCGATCGGATTTCTGCTGCCGCTGCCGGCCGCGCCGGCGCTGCTGCCCGACGCCGCCACGATCGTGCTCGACGGCGTGCAGGACGCCGGCAACGTCGGCAGCGTGTTGCGCAGCGCCAGCGCGCTCGGCGTGCGCCAGGTGCTCGCGCTGAAGGGCAGCGCGGCGTTATGGTCGCCCAAGGTGCTGCGTGCCGGCATGGGCGCGCACTTTCGGCTGCGCCTGATCGAAGGGCTTGCGCCGGAAGACCTCGGGGCGCTGTCGGTACCGCTGGTCGCGACGAGTTCGCACGCCGCCGCCACGTTGCCGCTGGCGCGCCTGCCACAGCCGTGTGCGTGGGTGTTCGGGCACGAAGGGCGAGGCGTGTCGGCGGGTGTGCAGGACCGTTGCGCGCTGACGCTGCGCATTCCGCAGCCGGGCGGCGAGGAGTCGCTGAACGTGGCCGCGGCGGCCGCTATCTGCCTGTACGAATCAGCGCGTCAGGTGCGCGGCAGTCAGTAGACGAGCTTGTCGGGCTGGACGTCGCGCAGGATGGTGGTCGCGATTTCCTCGATCGACTTGTGCGTCGACGACAGCCACGCGATGCCGGCGAGGCGCATCATTTGCTCCGCCTCGTTGACCTCGTAGCGACAGTTCTCGAGCGCCGCGTAGCGGCTGCCGGGTCGCCGCTCGTGGCGGATCTGTGCCAGACGCGTGGGGTCGATCGTGAGACCGAAGCACTTGGCCTTGTACGGCGCGAGCGAGCTCGGCAGTTCGCCGCGCTCGAAGTCCTCAGGGATCAGCGGGTAGTTCGCGGCCTTGACGCCGTGCTGCATCGCCAGGTACAGCGAGGTCGGCGTCTTGCCGCTGCGGCTGACGCCGACCAGGATCACGTCGGCCCGCGCGAGGTTGCGCGCCGACTGGCCGTCGTCGTGCGCGAGCGAGAAGTTGATCGCCTCGATGCGCTCCGTGTACTCCGCACTCAGGCTGATGTCCGGAAAGCGGCCGACGCGGTGGTTCGACTTGATGCCGAACTCGGCTTCGAGTGGTTCGACGAAGGTCCGGATCATGTCGAGCACCAGCCCGCGGCAGCCGTTGCCCGAGAGCGCGTCACGCACGTCGTCGTTGACCAGCGTGACGAAGACGATCGGCCGCTTGCCCTCCCGCTCGGCCGTGGCGTTGATCTCGTGCACCACCTGCTGCGCCTTGTCGACGCTGTCGATGAAGGGGCGCCGCACGTGACGCGGCGTGCCGGGGAACTGGGCGAGGATCGAATTGCCGAAGGTCTCGGCGGTGATGCCGGTGCCGTCGGAGACGAAGAACACGGTGCGGAGGGGCATGGATGCGGCCGGTCGGCAGACGGGATGCGGGCAAACAGAAGGGCGGGAAATCCCGAGTATCCTAGCCTCCAGCGAACGCCGCCCGCCATGAGCCCCTGCCGCCCCACAGAACCGACAAGAAGCGCCGCAGCGTGGGCCCTGGCCAGGAGCGCGAAAGCCCCCGATCTTTTGCACTACGGAGCTTTCCCATCATGTCTGAGTCCGCTTTGGCGACCGCCCTGGTCGTTCCGTTCGAGCACCTGAGGATGACCGACGTCGAGGTGGTGGGCGGCAAGAACGCCTCCCTCGGCGAAATGATCAGCCAGCTGTCGGCTTCGGGGGTGCGTGTGCCGGGCGGTTTCGCCACTACCGCGCATGCGTTCCGCGGCTTTCTGCGCGCCGGCGACGTGGCGGGGCGCATCGATGCGTTGCTGTCCTCGCTGGACGTGGATGACGTGCGTGCGCTGGCCGAGGCCGGCGCGACGATCCGGCGCTGGATCGTCGACACGCCGCTGCCGGTCCCGTTCGAGACCGAGGTCCGCCGCTCGTTCGCCGCCCTCTGCGCGGACGACCCGGACGCCTCCTTCGCGGTGCGGTCGTCGGCCACCGCCGAGGACCTGCCGGACGCGTCGTTTGCCGGTCAGCAGGAAACCTTCCTCAACGTCGTCGGCATCGACGACGTGCTGCACCGGATGAAGGAGGTGTTCGCGTCGCTCTACAACGACCGTGCGATCAGCTATCGGGTGCACAAGGGCTTCGCGCACGCCGACGTTGCGCTGTCGGTCGGGGTACAGCGCATGGTGCGCTCGGACCTGGGGGCCGCCGGCGTGATGTTCACGATCGACACCGAGTCGGGTTTCCCCGACGTGGTGTTCATCACCGCGAGCTACGGCCTGGGCGAGACGGTGGTGCAGGGCGCCGTCAACCCGGACGAGTTCTACGTGCACAAGGCGACCATGAACGCCGGCAAGTTCCCGGTCATCCGGCGCGTGCTCGGCTCGAAGTTGCTGCGCATGGAGTTCGCGCCACGCGAAGCGGGCGGGCCGGGCGGCAAGCTCGTGCGCACCGTCGAGACACCGCCCGAGCAGCGCAACCGCTACGCGATCACGGATGCCGACGTGATCGAGCTGGCGCGCTACGCGGTGGTGATCGAGCAGCACTACGGTCGTCCGATGGACATCGAGTGGGGCAAGGATGGCGCGGACGGCAAGATCTACATCCTCCAGGCGCGGCCGGAGACGGTCAAGAGCCAGTCCGCGGGCCGCGTCGAGCACCGCTACCGCCTCAAGGGCGATCCGGCACGGCGCGGCACCGTGCTCGCAGAGGGGCGTGCGATCGGGCAGAAGATCGGCACCGGCCCGGTGCGCATCGTGCGGAGCCTGGACGAAATGGAGCGGGTGCAGCCGGGCGACGTGCTGGTGGCCGACATGACGGACCCGAACTGGGAGCCGGTCATGAAGCGCGCCGGGGCGATCGTCACCAACCGCGGCGGGCGCACCTGCCACGCGGCGATCATCGCGCGCGAACTCGGCATCACCGCGGTGGTCGGCTGCGGAGACGCGACCCAGACCCTGACCGAAGGCGCGCTGGTGACGGTGGCGTGTTCGGAGGGCGACACCGGCTACGTCTACGACGGCCTGCTCGAGACCGAGGTGACCGAGGTGCAGCGCGGCGAGATGCCGTACTGCCCGATCAAGATCATGATGAACGTCGGCA
>JBDTUO010000023.1:0-16446 GCA_040007675.1 Rubrivivax sp. | reverse complement strand
CACCTTCACCGGCGGGCGCATCGTCAACATCGCGTCGATGGCCGGCCTGCGCGTGCTCGGCCAGATCGGCGTTTACTGCATGAGCAAGGCCGCGGTGATCCACATGACGCGCGCCATGGCGCTCGAATGGGGGCGTTACGGGATCAACGTCAATGCGATCTGCCCGGGCTACATCGACACCGAGATCAACCACCACCATTGGCAGACCGAAGCCGGAAAGAAGCTCGTGCAGATGATGCCGCGCAAGCGCGTCGGCCAGGCCAAGGACCTCGACGCGGTGCTGATGATGCTGTGTGCCAACGAGAGCCACTTCGTCAACGGCGCCGTGATCGCCGCCGACGACGGTTTCTCGCTCTAGCCGCCGGCGCAGGGCGGCGGGGTGCGCACGCTGAGCATCGACGAGGCGCGCGTGGTCGGCGTGCTGATCGAGAAGCAGGCGACCGTGCCCGACAGCTACCCGCTGTCGCTCAACGCGCTGACGTCGGGCTGCAACCAGAAGACGGCCCGCCACCCGGTGCTGTCGCTCAGCGACGCCGACGTGCTGAGCACGCTGGACAGCCTGAAGGCGCTGAGCCTCGTGTTCGAGGTCAGCGGCAGCCGCGTCGTGCGCTTCGAGCACAACCTCGGCCGCGTGTTGGGGGTGCCCTCGCAGGCGGTCGCGCTGCTGGCGCTGCTGATGCTGCGCGGGCCGCAGACCGCGGGCGAACTGCGGCTGAACGCCGAGCGGCTGCACCGCTTCGCCGACGTGTCCTCGGTCGAGGGCTTCCTGGACGAACTGGCCGCACGCGAGCCGCCGGCGGTGCTGCGGCTGGCACGCGCGCCCGGCGAGCGCGAACCGCGCTGGGTGCACTGTCTGTGTGGGCAGCCGGCCGAGGCAGTTGTCGCGCCGTCGAACGCACCGCTGCCGGAATCGACAAGACCCGAAGGGGGTGGGGCGCTGCGGGCGATTCAAGCGCTCGAGGCCACCGTAGCCGATTTGGCCGACGCGCAGGCGCAGTTGCGGGCAGAGGTGGAGTCGCTGCGCGCGCAGGTGCGTCGGCTGACCGACGACGCGGACGCCGCCTGACGCGCGCGGCGGCGCGGCGGGTGTCGCCGCGTCGTCGGTCAGCCGACCACTTCCACCGGGCCGCCGCGCGCCACCGCCCGCACGTAGGCCGGGCGCGCGTGGATGCGCGCCAGCCAGTCCTGCAGGCGAGGGAAGCGGGCGTCGAGGCCGGCGCGCGCGGCTGCCGCCTCGAGCGGGAAGCTCATCTGGATGTCGGCGGCGCTGAAGTCGGCGCCGGCGAACCATGGCCGGCCGTCGAGTTCTGCCTCCATGAAACCGAACTGGCGCGCGAGGTTGGGCTTGACGAAGAGTGAATCGACGCGGTCGGCGATAGAACGCGCGATCGGCCGTGCGAAGAACGGCATGCGGGCCTTTCGGATCTGGTCCAGGATGAGCCGCACCAGCAGCGGCGGCATCGCGCTGCCCTCGGCGAAGTGCAGCCAGTAGGTGTATCGGCGCCCGGCCTCGGTGCCGACGGCCGGGCGCAAGCGCCCACCGCCGTGGGCATGGACCAGGTACTCGATGATCGCGCCGGACTCGGCGACCGTGACGCCGTCGTCGGTGATCACCGGCGACTTGCCGAGTGGATGCACCTTCAGCAGCGTCGGCGGCGCAAGCATCGTCCTGGCATCCCGCGCATAGGTCTGGAGCTCGTAGGGCAGGCCCAGCTCCTCCAGCAGCCACAGCACACGCTGCGAGCGGGAGTTCTCGAGGTGGTGCACGGTGATCATGGGGACGGGGCTCCGCTCATCAGTCGGTGGATCAGTTCGGCGGTGGACGCCGCGCCGAGCTTGCGCATCAGCCGCGAACGGTACACGTCGACCGTGCGCGGGCTGATCTCGAGCCGCCGGCCGATGCCCTTGCTCGTCAGGCCCTCGATCAGCAGCGCGGCGATCTCGCGCTCGCGGGCAGTGAACTCCTGCTTCAGCATGCGCCGCGCAGACAGGTCCTCGAAGGCCCAGATGCCTTCGGCATGCGGGTGCGCCGGATCGAGCGAGCGCCCGGAGACATGGCACCAGAACATCTCGCCGTTGAGGCGCTTCATGACGCGGTCGTCGGCGTAACGGCCGGCGGCATCGAGCCGCCCCGCGATGCGCTGCCCGGTGCGCTCGAACTCGCCCGCTGTCGGGTACAGCAATTCGAACGAGCGGCCGAGCAACTGCTCTGGCGCCGTGGCGCCGAACATCGCGAGCGCCACGCGGTTGACGTCGAGCATCAGCCGGGCGCGGGACAGCACGAGCCCGATCGGGGCGAGATCAAAGGCGCGCTGGTAGTCGTGCGGCGCTTCTGGCGCCGCCTCGCGAGCTGGGCTCACAGCAGCGCGTAGGTGGTCGTCGCGTGCGCAGCCAGACGCCCGTCGGGCGTGCTGAGCGCCACTTCGCCGAAGGCCAGCGAGCGGCCGCGCCGCAGCACCGTGCAGCGAAGCTCCACACTGCCAGCGTCGGCCGGCACCGGGCGCAGGAAGCTCGTCTGCAGCTGCACCGTCGTCATCGGACGAAAACCCTCGGGAGAGTGGCTCAGCGCGACCACCATCGCGGTGTCGGCGGCGGCCATCAGCGCCTGGCCGCAGACGACGCCCCCGGCGTGCACGAGGGCCGGCGTCACCGGCATCGTCAGCGTGACGAGATCGGGTTCGGCCGCCGTCACGCGCAAGCCGAGCGAGCGCACGAAGGGCGCCACGACACGGTCGAGGGCGGCCTGCAGCGATGCGGCGTCCGACTGGGGGATCATCTGGGGGCTCTCCATTAAGCGATTTGACGTAACGACTACGTAATGCATTAAGTAGTACGCTTGCCGCCTTCGCCATCGGAGGTTTCACCACCCATGAACAAGATCTATCCGAGCGCCGCGGCGGCGCTCGAGGGCGTTGTGCGCGACGGCCAGCTGATCGCGGTCGGCGGCTTCGGCCTGTGCGGCATCCCGGAAGCGCTGATCGACGCGCTGCACGACAGCGGCAAGCGTGACCTGGCGGTGATCTCGAACAATGCCGGGGTCGATGGTTTCGGCCTCGGCAGGCTGCTCGAGACGCGTCAGATCCGCAAGATGATCGCGAGCTATGTCGGCGAGAACAAGGAGTTCGAGCGCCAGTTCCTGGCCGGGGAACTCGAGCTCGAGTTCACCCCACAGGGCACGCTGGCGGAGAAGCTGCGGGCCGGTGGCGCGGGCATTCCGGCGTTCTTCACGCGTACCGGGGTCGGCACCCTGGTCGCCGAAGGCAAGGAGATCCGCGAGTTCGACGGCGAGCGCTACGTGATGGAGCGCGCGCTGAACCCCGAATTGGCGCTGGCCAAGGCCTGGAAGGCTGACAAGAGCGGCAATCTCGTCTTCCGCCGCACCGCGCGCAACTTCAATCCGGCCTGCATCATGGCCGGCAAGGTCGCGGTGGTCGAGGTCGAGGAGATCGTCGAGACCGGCAGCATCGATCCGGATGCCATCCACCTGCCGGGCATCTACGTGCACCGCATCGTGCTCAACGCGACGCCCGAGAAGCGCATCGAGAAGCGCACGATCACCGAGAAGAAGGGAGCCTGAGCATGGCCTGGACCCACGACGAGATGGCCGCCCGTGCGGCGCGCGAACTGCAGGACGGCTACTACGTCAACCTCGGCATCGGGCTGCCGACGATGGTGGCCAACTTCGTGCCGGCCGACATCGAGGTCTGGCTGCAGAGCGAGAACGGCATGCTCGGCATCGGTCCGTTCCCGACCGAGGACCAAGTGGACGCCGACCTGATCAATGCCGGCAAGCAGACCGTGACGACGATTGCCGGCAGCAGCATCTTCGGTAGCCACGACAGCTTCGCGATGATCCGTGGCGGCAAGATCAACCTGTCCATCCTGGGGGCGATGCAGGTCAGCGCCACCGGCGACCTCGCCAACTGGATGATCCCCGGCAAGATGGTCAAGGGCATGGGCGGGGCGATGGACCTGGTCGCCGGCGTGCGCCATGTGGTCGTGCTGATGGAACACGTGGCGCGGAAGAAGGACGGCAGCACCGACCTGAAGATCCTGCCGAAGTGCACGCTGCCGCTGACCGGCGTCGGCGTCGTCGACCGCATCATCACCGACCTCGCGGTCATCGATGTCACGCCGACCGGCCTGCGGGTGGTCGAGCGGGCGCCCGGCGTGTCGCTCGAGGAATTGCAGGCCAAGACCGGCGTGCCGCTGCAGTAGCCACCGAATCGCGCGCGCTGCGGCGCGCGCTCAGTCGCCGACCGCGAACAAGGGCACGCGCACCTCGCAGACGATGCCGCGCGGCGCGTTTTCCAGCCAGCGCACTTCGCCGCCGAGTTGCTTGACGCGCTTGCGCACGCCGCCCAGGCCCAGGCCGTGCGCCCATGCGCCGGGTGAACGGCCGTTGCCGTCGTCGCTGACGACCAGCGTCAGCGTCCCGCGTTCGAGGCTGCCGACGATGTCGACACGCTGCGCGTGGGCGTGCGCGATCGTGTTGCTGACCAGCTCGCGCAACACGCGTGTCAGCGCCGACCACTGAACGACGCCGAGTTCGGGGTCGTCGTCGTGCAGGAATGACCAGCCGAGTTCGGCCTGGGCAGCCGCGAGCCGTTGCTGCAGGTCGCTCTTCCATTCGGCCGCCGCATGCGACAGCCGGTGGTCGGTGGCCGCCAGCCCCCGGGTCAGGGTCTTGAGGTCCTGCAGCGTGTGGCGCAGGTATTCCTCCATCTCCGGATCCTGCGCCTTGTACATGAGCGTGAGCAGCCGCGCGCCGATGTCGTCGTGCAGGTCCTGCGCCAGGCGCAGACGCTCCTCGCTGCGTCCGTGCTCGACGGCGCTGTCGTAGGCGACCGCGCGGCGCAGCTGCTCGAGCACACGATCGGTCAGCCGCGCATCTTCCTGCGTGAAGATGCGGCGCCCGCGGCGCGCGAAGCGCAGCGCGAGCGCCGGCGGTTGCCCGCGCCGACCGGGCGGCAGGGGCACGACCAGCGCGGAGCCGTCGCCCGCGACGCGCGTGTTCGAGGTGACGTGCGCCAGCGGCTGCACCTCCAGCGGGTCGAACAGCTCGCGCAGCAGGCCCGTCAACAGCGCCACCTCACGCTCGGGATGTTTCTGCACATCACGCGCGACGCGGTACAGGTGCTCGAAGGTGCGCTCGGCGCTGGGCAGGTGGCTGCCGGCGAACTGGTTCAGCATCCAGTGGCGCGCCGCGACATAGCTCGCCACCGCAAGCAACACGGCCAGGATCAGCGAGGCGTAGGGCTGGATAGCGAACACCGACAGGAACAGCAGGTGCAACGAGGTGGCCAGCGTGCCGAGACCGGCGAGCAGCGCAAACTCGCGCAGCACCGGTCGCGCGCGCGAAAGGAATGGCACCCAGACGAGCAGCAGCGCGAAGAACAGCGTCCACACGAGCGACGCGGTGCTGGCGACGACGTGCGTCGTCGGCGCTTGCCAGCCGACGGCGGCCACCGCGAGGTTGACCGCCGCCAGCGTGCCCAGCGCGGCGAGCACGAATCGCTGCAGCACGGCCGCGATCGGGTGCGATTCGATCCGGTGGGCCCACGTCAGCAGGGCCACCGAGGCCAGGCCGAGCGCGAAGGTCAGGCCCTGGCCCCACCACCACAGGCCGGGCATGCGGCCCTGCCAGGCGAGCATGACGCCGAGCGCAGCGACCGCCCAGCCCGCGGCCGAAATGCCGAATCGGCCGGGCAGGCGGACCGGATACTGACTGAATATCTGCAGGGCGGCTGCGGCGGTCGCGAGGTCCAGCGCCAGCCGCCACGGGAGGTCATCGGCCACGCGCGCCGGCATCGGCGTGACGGTGTGTTGCAGGTCGAGCGCCAGCCACAGCAGGCTCAGCGCTTGGGCGCTCGTGATGATCGCGAACAGGGCCCGGCGCGGCCCGGGTTCGGCCAGCAGGACCACGGCGCCGACCAGGTACAGCAGCAGCACCGGCAGCACGAGCATCCAGAACGCCAGCCCCAGCCCGGCCAGCCCCGGCGGCCGCGGCGCGACCACGACCTGTGCGCCGTCGGCGAAGCCGAGCGTCAACGACGCGCCCGCATCGAACATCTCGCGCAGCGTCGCGCGTGTCCGTACCTGGTCGGCGCGTTCGCCGTCGTCGACGATCCAGCGTGGGGCGGCGAACAGGCGCCCGCTGGGGGCGTCGATCACGAGGGCGCCGGCCGCGAGGCGGACCAGGCGTTGGCCGATGTAGGGCTTCAGCGCCGGCTCGGCGCTCGCCTCCAGCACGACGCCGCCATGCGGCGCCGTGCCCCACTGCGCCGGGATGCCGGGCGACTGTGCGAGCGTGCGCAGCAACACCGCCAGCGCCAGACACCCCAGGAGCGCCGCGACGCCCAGCAGGCGCAGCCGCCAGCGGGTCCAGCGCGGCCCGCCGTGGTCGGCCAGCGCCTGCTCGAGCGCGACGGCGTCGTCAGGCGCTTCGTCCAGGCGTGCTGCGGCCGCGCGCTGCATCGCCGTCGCGCCGCGCGGGCGCTAGACCAGGCCTTGCTTGGTCGCCAGCACCGCCGCCTCCGCGCGGCTGGAGACGTTGAGCTTCTTGTAGATGGACTTGATGTGGTCGTTCACGGTGAACCACTTGATGCCCATCAGGCTGGCGATTTCCTTGATCGTGAAGCCCTTGCTGAGGTAGGTCAGCACCTCGTTCTCACGCGGCGTCAGGCGTTCGTGGTCGGGCACCTTCTCGATCGGGACCGGCTTGCTGGACGAGAACGCGTTCAGGCGCATCAGGCCGGAGTCGGGCGGCTGGCTGTCGCCATGGGTGCCGCCGCGAAAATGCGTGAGCAATCGGCGCGCGATCGCCGGCGACAGCGGCGGCTGGCCGCGCACGATCTTCTGCAGCTCCTCGACCAGCACCTCGAAGCGGTCTTCCTTCAACAGGTAGCCGTCGGCGCCGTGCTGCAGCGCGGGGAAGAGGTGATCGTCGTCCGAGTACAGCGTGGTGACGATCTTGATCGCCGGGTAGTGCGTCAACTCGGCCAGCAACTCCATGCCATTGCCGTCAGGCAACTCGAGGTCGAGCAGGATCAGCTTGAAAGGATCGACGCCGTGCAGCCCGCGGTCGCCCCCGGTGAGGTTGATCTGCCGGCGCGCGGTTTCCATGTCACCGGCCTCGGTGATCGAATGCGCGTCGCTGAAACTCTCACGCACCACGCGGCACAGAAAACTGCGCGCGACGGGGTTGTCCTCCAGGATCAGGACCTTGACGGTCATCGGCCGCTCCTTGCTGCTGCATCACCAGCAGCCGGCGGCGGCATGGTATCGCAGCGCGGCGCCGCCGGCACCACGCAGTCGCCGGGTCTCAGCGGTTGACCATCACCAGCTTGCCCACGGCCTGCCGCGACGCCATGCGCGCGTAGGCCTGCCGCAGGTCGGCCATCGGGTAGCGCTGGTCGATCGCCGGCTTGACCTTGCCCTGGGCGTACCAGCCGGCGAGCTCCTGCATCGCGCGCGCGCTTGCCGCCGGCTCGCGGCGCACGAAGTCGCCCCAGAACACACCGACGAGCGACGCCCCCTTGAGCAGCGGCAGGTTCAGCGGCAGCGCCGGAATGCTGCCTAGGGCGAAGCCGACCACGAGATAACGTCCGCGCCACGCGATCGACCGGAACGCCGGCTCGGCGAGCTCGCCGCCGACCGGGTCGTAGACGACGTCGGGCCCCCCGCCGTCGGTCAGTGCCTTCAGCGACGAGCGCAGGTCGGCGCCCGGCGTGCCGTAGTTCAGCGTCTCGTCGGCGCCGAGCTGCGCGCGGCAGAACGCGCACTTCTCGTCGGTGGACGCCGCCGCGATCACGCGCGCGCCTACGGCCTTGGCAATCTGCACCGCGGCGCTGCCGACGCCGCCGGCGGCGCCGAGCACCAGCACCGTCTCGCCGGCCCGCAGCGCTGCGCGGTCGACCAGCGCGTGGTGCGAGGTGCCGTAGGTGAACGCGAAGGCCGCGGCGTCATCGATCGCAAAACCGGGCGGCAACGGCAGCACGCGCGCCGCGTCGACGACGGCATGCGTGGCGAACCCGCCGGAGCTGCCGATCGCGGCCACCGCGTCACCCGGCGCGAGGCCGGTCACGCCGGCGCCGACGGCATCGATCCGGCCGGCGAACTCGCTGCCCGGCACGAACGGCAGCGGTGGCTTGACCTGGTACTTGCCTTCGACGATCAGCAGGTCGGGGAAATTCAGGCTCGCCGCCTCGATCGCCACCCGAACCTGGCCGGGGCCGGGTTCGGGCGTGGGCGCAGCGCGCCATTGCAGCGCCGCCACACCGTCGAGCGAGTCACACCACCAGCCCTGCATCGCAGCCTCCTCGCATTGTCTTGGCAGGGGTGATCATACGAAGTCGCCTGCCGGCCGACGGCACAGGCGGGCGGCTCCGGTCCCTACAATGCCGCGATGCATATCCTGATCGCCAACGACGACGGTTACCTGGCGCCCGGATTGGCCGCCCTGGTGCAGGCGATGCAGGGTCTGGGCACGATCGATGTCGTCGCTCCCGAACAGAACGCGAGCGGCACCTCGAACGCATTGACGCTGAACCGACCCCTGTCGGTGTTCACGGCATCCAACGGCTGCCGGGTCGTCAACGGCACGCCGTCGGACTGTGTGCACATCGCGCTGACAGGGCTCCTGCCGCGACGGCCCGATCTGGTGCTGTCCGGCATCAACAACGGTGCCAACATGGGCGACGACACGCTGTACTCGGGCACCGTCGCCGCGGCGATGGAGGGCTACTTGTTCGGCATCCCGGCGATCGCCTTTTCGCTCGTCGACAAGGCCTGGGGCGAACTCGATGCGGCGGCGCGCACCGCGCGCTCGGTGGTCGACCAGCTGCTCGACGGCGGGCTGCCCGACGCCCCCTGGCTGCTCAACGTCAACGTGCCGAACCGCGCCGATGCCGACCGCTGCCCCCGTGACGTGACGCGGCTGGGCCGACGGCATGCCAGTGAAGCGGTGATCCAGCAGCTCAACCCGCGCGGCGAGACGATCTACTGGATCGGCCCGGCCGGTGATGCGCGCGACGCCGGCGCCGGCACCGACTTCCGCGCGATCGCCGAAGGCCGGGTCTCGATCACGCCGCTGCAGGTCGACCTCACCGACCACGCGCAGCGCGCCGACTGGACCCGGCGCCTCACGGGTACAGCGGCATGAAACCGCCGCCGCCGGGCCCGCGGCCCGCGCGCGGCGCGGGGTTCCCGGCCACGCTGGACCGACTGCAGGTCGCCGACACCCGCCTTCGTTCCGGCCCCGCGGCGCGTGCGCCGACGCGGCCCCCGGCGCCTGCGCCTGGGAACCCGCCTCTGCTGCCACTTCTGCCTCTCGTGCGCCCGCAGCGCCTGCTGCATGAGGCGGCGCGGGATGCGCGTCCGCGGGCCCTGCCGGCCGGCGTGGGCCTGGACTCCGAACGGGTTCGGGCGGGCATGGTGATGCGGCTGCGCGCCGACGGCGTGCAGTGTCAAGCCGTACTCGACGCGTTCGCCGCGGTGCCGCGCCACCGTTTCGTCGACACCGCGTTGGTGACGCAGGCGTACGAAGACACCAGCCTGCCGATCGGACACGGCCAGACGATCTCCAAGCCGTCAGTCGTCGCGCGCATGCTGGCGCTCCTGTTCGAAGGCCGGTCGGCGCATACCGCCCGGGGTCTGGGTCGGGTGCTCGAGATCGGCACCGGCTGTGGCTACCAGACCGCATTGCTGGCGCTGCTGGGCCGCCACGTCGTGTCGGTCGAGCGGCTGCGGCCGCTGTACGACAAGGCGCGTGAAAACCTTGCGGACCGGCGTGGCGATCACCGCATCCGGCTCGTCTACGGCGATGGCCGGGCCGGCCACAGCCCGCTCGCTCCTTACGACAGCATCATCGCCGCTGCCGGCGGCGAGGACCTGCCTGCGGCGTGGCTCGAACAGCTCGCGGTCGGCGGCCGGCTGGTGGCACCGAGTGCGCAGCCGGGTTCGCGCGGGCAGTCGCTGCTGGTGGTCGACCGCACCCCCGACGGCTTGCTGCGGCGATGGCACGAGGCGGTGCTGTTCGTCCCCTTAAAATCCGGCACCGAATGAATCCCAAGCTGACATCGATGGGCGTCACCCCTGCTCGCGTGCGCCGCCGGCGGTCGCTGACGTCGTGGCTCGTGCCGGCCGCGCTCGCGCTGTTGCTCACGGCTTGCGGCTCCACCCGCTACCGCGCGCCGGTCGAGGATCGCGGCGGCACGCCGATGCCCGCGCCGGTGGCCAGCGCGCCGCTGCCCACGACGACGACGACGCCGGCTCCGATCGCCGCCGTACCGGTGCCGCCGACCGAGGTCAACGGGCGCCCGCTCTACGTCGTCGTCAAGCCGGGCGACACGCTGATCCGGATCGGTCTCGAGACCGGCCAGAACTGGCGCGACATCGCGCGCTGGAACAACCTCGAGAACCCCAACGCGCTGGAGGTCGGCCAGTCGCTGCGTGCGCTGCCGCCGGGCATCGAGTTCTCGCAGGCCGGCGCCCGGCCCGTCGCCGCCGCCGGGCCCATCGAGACCCGGCCGCTGGACGCAGTCCGGCCCGGGGGCGCAGCGAGCGCAGCGGTCGCGGCTTCTGCCCCTGTTGCCAGTTCCCCTATCGTGCCGTCGACGCCGGCGCCGTCGAAGGACGTTGCGAAGGATCCCGACGAGGATCTCGGCTGGGTGTGGCCGGCCGCGGGCACGGTGCTGGCGACCTTCGACGACGCGCGCAACAAGGGGCTGGCGATCGGCGGGCGCGCGGGCGACCCGGTGCTCGCCGCGGCCGAGGGGCGGGTCGTCTACGCCGGCTCGGGCCTGCGCGGCTACGGCAACCTCGTGATCATCAAGCACAACAACACGTTCCTCAGCGCCTACGCGCACAACCAGACGCTGCTGGTGAAGGAAGACCAGACCGTCCGGCGCGGGCAGAAGATCGCCGAGATGGGGTCGAGCGACGCGGACCGGGTGAAGCTGCACTTCGAGATCCGGCGCCAGGGCAAGCCGGTCGATCCGGCGCGCTACCTGCCGGCTCGGTAGCGGCGCTCGGATCACGCGGATGCACGCGCGCAGGTGGCCATGTCGAACGACACCCACGCGCCTGCCGAGCTGCCCAGCGATCCGCGTCCCGAGGCGGGATCCGTCGAATTGCCGGCGGCCACCGAAGAGCTAGCTGACACCAGCGAGCGCCCGGGTAGCGCGCTCGCGCGCGGCGCCGCGTTGGGTGACCCCGAATCCGGCAACACGCTGCAGAGCTATCTGCGCGACATCCGACGGGCGCCGCTGCTGAGCGCGCAGGAGGAACGCGACACCGCGAGCCTCGCCCGTGCGGGTGACTTCGATGCCCGCCAGCGCATGATCGAGCGCAACCTGCGCCTGGTCGTGAGCATCGCCAAGCACTACTTCGGTCGCGGCCTGCCGATGAGCGACCTGATCGAGGAAGGCAACCTCGGTCTGCTGCACGCGACGACGAAATTCGAGCCCGAGCGAGGGTTCCGGTTCTCGACCTACGCGTCGTGGTGGATACGCCAGAGCATCGAGCGCGCGATCATGCACCAGGCCCGTCTGATCCGGCTGCCGGTGCACGTGGTGCGTGAGCTGAACCAGGTGCTCAAGGCGCGGCGCGCGCTGGAGTCCGACCCGACGCGCACGGCGCTCGACGGCGGCAGCGAGCGCGGGGTCAGCGACGAGGCGGTGGCGGCGGCGGTGCACCGGCCGGTGCGCGAGGTGGCCGAGCTGCTGCGGCTGGCCGAGCAACCCTCGTCGCTGGATGCGCCTGTCGATCGTGACGGCAGTGCCGAGTCGGTGCTCGAAGGGGTTGCCGACGAGCAGGCGGTCGACCCGCTCGGGCTGCGCCTGAGCCACGAACTCGAGGCCTTGCTCGCCCAGGGCCTGTCGACGCTGAACGAGCGCGAACGCGAGGTGCTGGCGGGACGTTTCGGACTCGAGGACCGAGAACCCGAGACGCTCGAGAGCCTGGCCGAACGGCTCGGGCTGACGCGCGAGCGGATCCGCCAGATCCAGCAGGAGTCGCTGCTGAAGCTCAAACGCGGCATGGCGCGACGCGGCATTCGGCGCGAAGCGCTGTTCTGACCCGAGGCACGGGGCGCGCCGCCGACGCCGGTCCTGGCCCGCAGGGTGGGCCGGGATAATGCGCCGGATGAGTGAGGCGTCAAACGAGTGGCTCACGGTCGAGTCGCTCGACCTCGAAGGGCAGGGCGTGGCGCACCGTGCCGACGGCAAGGTGGTCTTCATCGAGGGCGCGCTGCCCGGTGAGCAGGTGCAGGTGTCGATCGGGCGCCGCAAGGCGCAATGGGAGCAGGGTACGCTGACCGCGCTGCGCTGCGAAAGTGCACAGCGTGTGCGGCCGCGCTGCCCGCACTTCGGCCTGCACCAGGGCGCCTGCGGTGGCTGCAAGATGCAGCACCTGCACCCGGCCGCGCAGGTGGCAGCGAAGCAGCGCGTGCTCGAAGACGACCTGCGCCACCTGGCCAAGGTCGTGCCCGCGCAGGTGCTGCGGCCGATCGAGGGCCCGACCTGGGGCTACCGCTACCGCGCGCGGCTGTCGGTGCGCTACGTGCCGCGCAAGGGGGTCGTGCTGGTCGGGTTTCACGAACGCAAGTCGCGCTATGTCGCCGACATGACGCAGTGCCCCGTCTTGCTGCCGGCAGTCGGCAACTTGCTGCCGGCGCTGCGCGAACTGATCTTCGACATGGACGCGCGCGACCGGTTGCCACAGATCGAGCTCGCCGCCGGCGACGAAACGGTGGCGCTCGTGCTGCGCCACCTCGAGCCGTTGTCGGCCGCCGACCGCGCGCGACTCACCGCCTTCGGACACACGCATCGCGTGCAGTGGTGGCTGCAGCCGAAAGGGCCGGACACCGTGCAGCCGCTGCACGCCGATGATGCCGAGCTTGCCTATGCGCTGCCGGAGTTCGAGCTACGCATGCCGTTCCGGCCGACCGATTTCACGCAGGTCAACCCGTGGATCAACCGGGTGCTGGTGGCGCGTGGCGTGGAGCTGCTGGCGCCGCGCGCGGACGAGTCGGTCATCGACTGGTTCTGCGGCCTGGGCAACTTCACGCTGCCGCTGGCGCGTCGATCCGGTCGTGTGCGCGGCTTCGAAGGCAGCCCGGTCCTGGTGGCGCGGGCGCAGGCCAATGCCGCGGCCAACGGGCTCGCGCAGCGCGCGAGCTTCGAGGCCCGCAACCTGTTCGAGCTGACGGCGGACGAACTGGTCGCACTCGGCGTCGCCCAACGCTGGCTGGTCGATCCGCCACGCGAAGGCGCCTTCGCGCTGGCCAAGGCCAAGGCCGAGCTCGTGCAGGGGGGCGCCGACTGGACGCCGCCGACACGCATCGTGTACGTCAGCTGCAACCCGGCCACGCTCGCCCGCGACGCCGGGCTGCTCGTGCACCAGGCCGGCTACCGCTGCACGCACGCCGGCGTCGTCAACATGTTCCCGCACACCGCCCACGTGGAGTCGATGGCGGTGTTCGAGCGCGCCTGATCCCCAAACGACGACGGGGCCCGCAGGCCCCGTCGTGTGTGAGTGGGATCGGTCAGCGCCGGATCAGTCCTCGCCGCCGAAGATGCCGAACAGCATCAGCAGGCTCTGGAACACGTTGTAGATGCTCAGGTAGACGCCCAGCGTGGCGGTGATGTAGTTCGTCTCCGCACCGTCGCGCACGCGCTTCAAGTCGTGCAGGATGAACGCGGAGAAGATGCCGATCACCAGCACCGACAGCGTGATCATCAGCGCGCTGCTCTGGATGAAGAAGTTGGCGATCATCGCCACCAGCACCATCACCGCGCCGATCATCAGCCACTTGCCCATCGCGCTGAGGTCGCGCTTGATCATCGTCGACAGCGATGCCATGCCGAAGAAGATCGCGCCGGTGCCGGCGAACGCCATCATGATGAGGCTGGCGCCGTTCGACAGGCCGAGCACCATGCCGACCAGGCGCGACAACATCAGCCCCATGAAGAAGGTGAAGGCCAGCAGGATCGGGACCCCGGCCGCAGAGTCCTTCGTGCGGTTGATCGCGAACATGAAGCCGAAGGCGCCGGCAAGGAACACCACGAGTCCGACCCCCGGGCTCATCAAGGTGTTGATGCCGGTGGCGACACCGATCCACGCGCCCAGCACGGTCGGCACCATCGACAGCGCCAGCAGCCAGTAGGTATTGCGCAGCACGCGATCGCGTTGCGCCGTCGGTGCGCCCGCTCCGGCGAAGCCAGGGTAGGTTTGCACGTTGTCGGTCATCGGGTAGGCCTCCAGTGGTGGATGTCGAGCTTGCGGTGGACCCGCAGGGCGCAGTTTAGTTCCATTGGCGGGTAGGGTCCTGCGTCGCGGCCGTCAGCGGTGCAACGCGGGTGAACCGTGCCGACCGAAGACACCGGTGCGCGCATGCCTTCGCCCTGCGCCGGCGGCGAGGGGCGGGTTACAATCTGCGGGTTTTACCTGCCTCACGCAAACACCGCAGCCTGGCGACACGCCGCCCCGGTTTTTCCCCGCCACGAACGGGGTGGCCGCGCCGGGCCCGCGACCTCCGGAGCCATCGTCTTGCGGCCTGATCTGCCTCCCGCTGTCCTCGCGCTCGCCGACGGATCCACGTTCATCGGCCGCTCGGTCGGTGCCGTCGGCCACAGCGTCGGCGAGGTGGTCTTCAACACCGCGCTGACGGGGTACCAGGAGATCCTGACCGATCCGAGCTACTGCCGACAGATCGTCACGCTGACCTGCCCTCACATCGGCAACGTCGGCGTCAACGACGAGGATGCCGAGTCCGCACGGGTGCACGCGGCCGGGCTCGTGATCCGCGACCTGCCGCGCCTGCATTCGAACTTCCGCGCCGGCGCCTCGCTGCCGGAGTACCTGGAGCGCGAAGGCACCGTGGCGATCGCCGACGTCGACACCCGGGCGCTGACGCGCTTGCTGCGTCGTACCGGCGCGCAGAACGGCTGTGTCATCGGTTTCGAGGCCGGCACGGTGATCGACGAGCCGGTGATTTCGGGCGCGGTCGCCGCCGCGCGGGCGGCGCCGCTGATGGCGGGGCAGGACCTGGCGCGTGTGGTCAGTACGGCAGAGCGCTACGAGTGGGACCGGACCGAGTGGCGGCTCGGCGCCGCCGAAGGCCGCCAGACGGCGCCATCGATGCACGTCGTTGCCCTCGATTTCGGCGTCAAGCGCAACATCCTGCGCATGCTGGCCAGTCGTGGCTGCCGCGTCACCGTGGTGCCGGCGACGACCACCGCGGCCCAGGTGCGCGCATTGCGGCCGGACGGCGTCTTCCTGTCCAACGGCCCCGGCGACCCCGAGCCGTGCGCCTACGCCATCGACGCCGCGCGCGCGCTGATCGACGACGGGTTGCCGACCTTCGGCATCTGCCTGGGGCACCAGATCATGGCGTTGGCGGCCGGTGCCCGTACCTACAAGATGAAGTTCGGGCACCACGGCGCGAACCACCCGGTGAAGGACCTCGACAGCGGGCGCGTCAGCATCACGAGCCAGAACCACGGCTTCGCGGTCGATGCCGATTCGCTGCCGGCCACCCTGAGGCCGACCCACGTGAGCCTGTTCGACGGCACGCTGCAGGGTCTGGCGCGCACCGACCGGCCGGCCTTCTGCTTCCAGGGGCACCCGGAAGCCAGCCCGGGGCCGCACGACATCGGCTACCTGTTCGACCGTTTCGTGGCGCTGATGGCGCGGAGCACCCATGCCTAAGCGCACCGACCTGAAGAGCATCCTCATCATCGGCGCCGGCCCGATCGTCATCGGCCAGGCCTGTGAGTTCGACTACTCGGGCGCGCAGGCCTGCAAGGCGCTGCGCGAGGAGGGCTACCGTGTCGTGCTCGTCAACAGCAACCCGGCGACGATCATGACCGACCCGGGCACGGCGGACGCGACCTACATCGAGCCGATCACGTGGCCGGTGGTCGAACGCATCATCGCCAAGGAGCGACCCGACGCGATCCTGCCGACGATGGGTGGCCAGACGGCGCTCAACTGCGCGCTCGATCTGCACAAGCACGGGGTGCTGGCGAAGTACGGCGTCGAGATGATCGGGGCCAACGAGCACGCGATCGAAAAGGCCGAAGACCGCCTGAAGTTCAAGGACGCGATGACCAAGATCGGCCTCGGCTCGGCCAAGAGCGGCATCGCGCACTCGCTGGAGGAGGCGTGGGAGGTGCACCGGCGCATCGCCGGCGAGACCGGCGGCACGGGTTTTCCGAGCGTCGTGCGCCCGAGCTTCACGCTCGGCGGCACCGGCGGTGGCATCGCCTATCACCCGGAGGAGTTCGAGGAGATCTGCAAGCGCGGGCTTGACCTGTCGCCGACGCGTGAACTGCTGATCGAGGAGAGCCTGATCGGCTGGAAGGAGTACGAGATGGAAGTCGTTCGCGACCGCGCGGACAACTGCATCATCGTCTGCTCGATCGAGAACCTCGATCCGATGGG
>JBDTUO010000022.1:0-16450 GCA_040007675.1 Rubrivivax sp. | reverse complement strand
CCGCGCCCACGCCACGGCCGCCGGCAGCCGCCCCGCGCGCCACGCCAGCGCCACCACCGGCCTTCGGCGCCGCGACGCCGCTGCCGCACGACTGGGACCCGTTCGCCAGTGACGCGCCGGAGGCCGACGCGCCGCCGCCGGCAGCCGGCGACCCGCTGCGCGACCTGGTGCGCGCCGCGCCGCAGGAGAGTTCGCTCGATGACCTGTTCGGCCTCGGTGCGACGGCGGCGGACGCCGGCGGCGACCCGCTCGCCGGCCTTGGTGCGCCGGCGCCGGTGCCGGGGGGTCGGCCGCGTGCGGACACCGATCTGCTGGCCGCCTTCGGGGTGCCGCCGCCGGCTCCGGTGGCCACCGCCGGTGACCTCGGCTCGGAGCTGAACACGCCGATGCCGCTGGTGCCCGCCCCGGCGCGACCGGCCGCGCCCGCCCGACCGCCCCCGCCAGTGCGCGCGGCTATCCCGAACCCGACGGTCATGCCGCGTGGGGCCGTGCTCTCCTGGGGCGACGACGACGAGCCGGGGCACACGCGTGTCGTCACGACGCCCGGCATGCGCCGCGTGTCACCGACTGTGCCGCCGCCGAGGCCATCGCCGCCGTCCAACGACGGCACGCTGAGCGAAGGAACGCTGCCGATGCCGGACGAGCCGACTGCGCCAGTGCGCGCCAGCGCGTCGAGCGATGCGCTGCTCGCGGCGCTGTTGCAGGGCCTGGCCACGCCCGACCTGCGGCTGACCGCGCTGACCCCCGAGGTGATGCGCCTGCTCGGGCAGCTGCTGCGCGAGGCCACGCGCGGCAGCGTCGAACTGCTGTCAGCGCGCGCGGCGCTCAAGCGCGAGATGCGCGCTGACGTCACGATGATCGGGGCGCAGAAGAACAACCCGCTCAAGTTCTCGCCCACCGTGGAGGCGGCGCTGCAGCACCTGCTGGGGCCGCAGGTGCCGGGCTTCATGGCGCCTGCGCCGGCGATGCGCGACGCCTTCGACGACCTGCGCGCGCACCAGCTCGGTGTGATGGCCGGCATGCGTGCCGCCCTCGAGGGGGTGCTCGGCCGTTTCGACCCCGCGCAGCTCGAAAATCAACTGGCGCAGCGCGGCGGCGGTGGGCTGTCGGCGCTGCTGCCGTCGGGGCGCAAGGCGCGCCTGTGGGAGTTGTTCCAGCAACTGTTCACGCAGTTGCAGCGCGAGGCGCAGGACGACTTCGACGAGCTGTTCGGCAAGGCCTTCCTGCGCGCGTACGAGGCGCAGCTCGATCGCCTCGGCGACGAGCCCGGGCCGCGCTGAAGCGGCAGAACTCCGAGAGCCTGCCGAATGCTCGCGCTTCAGGTCGACTGGCTGTCCGAGCGGGGTGGGCGCAAGGTCAACGAGGACGCGTGTGGCCACTGGCGCTCGGACCGCGCGCTGTGTGCGGTGCTCGCTGACGGCGCTGGCGGTCACGGCGGTGGAGACATCGCGTCGCGCCTCGCGGTGCGCGAGTTGCTGACGCATTTTGCGCAGGCCCCACCGCCCGACGCGGACGCGCTGCGCACGCTCGTGTTCGAGATCAATCACATGCTGCTCGACGCGCGCGAGCCCGGCACGCCGCGCCAGGACATGCACAGCACGGTCGTGTGCCTGGTGCTCGACTTCGTCGACGGCAAGGCGCGCTGGGCGCACGCGGGCGACTCGCGGCTGTACTGGTTCCGCGCCGGCCGCCTGCGCCGCCGCACGCTCGACCACAGCCTCGTGCAGTCGCTGGTCGACGCCGGCCTGCTGACGCCCGAGGAGGTGCGCGGCCATGCGCAGCGCAGCGAGCTGCGATCGGCGCTCGGCGTCGGCGACGACCAGCTCGAGGTCGATGCCACGGAGGCCGATGCGGACGTCGAGCCAGGCGATGCGTTCCTGCTGTGCACCGACGGGGTCTGGGAGCACCTCGACGACGCGCTGATCGTGCAGGCGCTCGCGGAGGCGGGCTCGCCGCGCGACTGGCTGGACGGTCTCAGCGCCGGCGTGCGCGCGGCTGCGCAGCGCCAGGCCCACCACGACAACTTCAGTGCGCTGGCGGTCTGGGTCGCCGCCGACGCCTGAGCGCCCGAGAGGAACGCACGATGCCGATGCAGACCTGCATGGGGGCCTCGATGATGTGCACGTTCGGCGCCGCCCCGAGCACGCTGGTGCCCACACCCAAGCCGATCATGACGAGCAGCATGGTGGCGGCCAACATCCTCGACCACGTGCCGATAATGAATATTCCGCCGTTCGGCGTGTGCCTGTCGCTCGCGAACCCGATGGTGGCCTCCGCCACCGCCGCGGCGCTCGGGGTGCTGACGCCGATGCCGTGCATTCCGAACACGCCGGCGCCGTGGGTGCCGGGGGCGGTGACCGTGCTGCTTCAGGGTGCGCCGGCGCTCGACAACGTGTCGCAACTGATGTGCCTGTGGGGCGGTGTGATCACGTTCGTGATGCCGGGCCAGATGACGCACCTGATCCCCTGACCGCCGCCCGGGTCGGCGGCGGCGGGCGCGGCCGTCGCCCGGTCAGGGTGGCGCCTGGCGCCCGATCTCGACCCGGCGGTTTTCGGGCGCGAACGGATCGCCCGAGTTCTTCGGCTCGCTGGAGCCGACGCCGGCGACGGCCAGCATCTCCGGATCCGCACCCAGGCTGACGAGGTATTCCTTGACCGCCTCGGCACGCTTGATCGACAGCGTGCGGTTGAAGTCTTCCGAGCCGGTCTTGTCGGCATGGCCCTCGATGCGCACCACCTTGCCGCTGCCGCGGCGCGTCTTCAGCACCTCGGCGAAGACGTCGAGCTGCTTTTTCAGCTGGTCGGGCAAGTCGGCCGACCCGATCTTGAACGACGTGGCCGGCAGCGAGTAGCGAACCGACGGCTTGAATCCCTGGCACTGGAACCCGGCGGCCTTCAGCTTCTCGCACTTCTCTTCCGGGAACAGGCCCTCACCGACGGCGTCGGCCTGCGGAATGCTGCCGCCGACGTCGATCGAGTCGGCGGCGAACAGCGACCCATGACAGGCGAGCAACAGGGCCAGCGGCCAGCGGGCCAGGCGGAGTGAACGGTGTGCGAGCATGGGACAGCCTTTCGTCGTGGCCGTCGAGGACGGCGGGCCGTTGCGGCGCCGGCGGTCGGCACGGTCCGATGTCGCCGCCATCCGATCAATCGGCACAGCGGCACCTCGCGCTGGCGCCTTTCCCGGTGTCGCAGGGACAGGGAAATCATACTGCCGTGCCGCGTGCCGCGCGCGTGACGACGGCTACCGACCCGTGTATCGTCCACCGCACTCGCGCGAGGGGGGATCGTCGCGCCACGCACCAGTCGACCACGGGCACCGAGAATGACCTGGCACAACAAGGTGATGTGGACGGAGGGCATGTTCCTCCAGCCACAACATTTCCAGCAGCAGGACCGGTTCGCCGCGCGACAGCTCGACGGGCGGTGGCGCGCGACCAGCCCGTGGCCGTGGGGCCTCGCGGCGCTGCAGATCGACGACGCGGCGCTGCTGCAGGGCCAGGTGATGGTGGCGGCGGCGCGCGGCGTGTTGCCCGACGGCAGCGCGTTCGCGATTCCCGACGACGACCCGGCACCACCCGCATTCGAGGTCCCCCCCGACGTGCGGGATGAGTTGCTGATGCTGGCGGTGCCGCTGGCGCGCCCGGGGGTGCCCGAGAGCGATGCCGAGGACAACGGCGGCACGACCACGCCGCGCTTCCGCGGCAGCGTGGTCGAGGTGGCCGACGTGCACGCCGTCGCGCTGCGCCCGGCGCCGCTGCAACTGGGGCGCCTGAACCTGCGCCTGATGCTGGCGCGCGATGCGACCGAGGGTTTCGCTGCCATCGGCGTCGCGCGCATCGTCGAGCGTCGCAGCGACGGCCGCGTGCTGCTCGACGCGCAGTACGTGCCGTCGATGCTGCACGCGCTGGCGCAGCCGGTGCTGGAGGGCTATGTGCGCGAGATCCACGGGCTGCTGCGCCAGCGCGCCGATGCGCTGGCCTCGCGCCTCGCCCAGCCCGGGCGCGCCGGCGTCGGCGAGATCGCCGACTTCCTGCTGCTGCAACTCGTCAACCGCTGTGAGCCCTTGTTCGCGCACCTGCGCGGTCTGCCGGCGCTGCACCCGGAGCGCCTGTACGCCGCCTGCGTCTCGCTGGCGGGTGAGCTCTGCACTTTTCGTGACCCGCGCCGCGCTCAGGCCTACCCGCCGTACCGCCACGACGACCTGGCGCCGTGTTTCCGCGCCGTGATGGCCGATCTGCGCCAGTCCTTGTCGATGGTGATGGAGCAGACCGCGATTCCCATCGAGCTGCAGGAGCGGCGCAACAACGTGCGGCTGGCGATCATCCCGGACGTCGAACTGCAGCGCACCGCGGCCTTCGTGCTCGCCGTCAACGCGCAGATGCCCGGCGAGGCGCTGCGCGGGCGCTTCCCCGCGCAGACCAAGATAGGCCCGGCCGAACGCCTGCGCGACCTCGTGAACCTGCAACTGCCGGGCATCACGCTGCGCGCGCTGCCGGTGGCGCCGCGCCAGATCCCGTTCCACGCCGGCTTCACCTACTTCGAGCTGGAGACGCGGGGCAACGAGATGTGGAAGCAGCTCGAATCCTCCGGTGGGCTGGCGATGCACATCGCCGGCGAGTTCCCCGGCCTCGAACTCGAACTCTGGGCGGTGCGCTAGATGGCCGAGTCGGAACCGCCGCCGTCGGATCCCTTCGCCGCGTTCGAGAGCGAGCGCACCGTGATCAAGCCGAGCGCGGGCCGTGGCCCGCGCACGTCGGCCATCCCGCCGACCGGCGGCCCGGGGTTCGGCGTGCCACCGACCGCCGCGGGCGCCGGCGGCGCGTCGGCCGCACTACCGCCCGAAGTCGCTGCCGTGCTGCCGAGTGCGCCCGGCCTCAATCCGATCGTGCAGGCGGCGGCGCCACTGCTCGCGCTGGCACCGCGGCTGCGCGCGATGGTGCGCCACCCGAGCCCCGCCGGCCTGCGCGCGGCGCTCGTCGAGGCGGTGCATCGCTTCGAGGCGGGAGTGCGCGCCGCCGGCGTGCCGAACGAACAGGTCGTCGCCGCCCGCTATGTGTTGTGCACCTTCATCGACGAGTCTGCCTCCGGTACGCCGTGGGGCGGCTCGGGTGCGTGGTCGACCCACAGCCTGCTCGTCGCGTTTCACAACGAATCGTGGGGCGGCGAGAAGGTGTTTCAGCTGCTGAGCCGGCTGGCGCAGAACCCGGAGCAGCACCGCCACCTGCTCGAGCTCGTGTACGTCGTGCTCGCGCTCGGTTTCGAGGGCCGCTACAAGGTGGTCGACAACGGCCGCGCCCAGCTCGACCAATTGCGCCAGCGCCTGGCGGCGGCCGTGCGGCCCGCCGCGGTGCCGGCGGAGCTGTCGACGCAGTGGCAGGGTGTGGTGCCGCCGTCGCGCCGCCTGCGCGACGGCGTGCCGATCTGGGTCGTCGCGACGATCATCGCGGCGCTGCTCGCGCTGGTGTTCTTCGTGCTGCGTCTGACGCTCGCCGCGCAGACGGACACCACCTTCACCGCGCTGCAGGGACTGGGCAGCGCCGCACCGGTGGCGGCCGCCGCGCCGCCGCCACCGGTGCCGGCCGCGCCACCGCCGCCGCGTCTGGCGGCACTGCTGGCGGCCGAGATCCAGGCCAAGCAGGTCGTCGTGCGTGACGATGCCGACCGCTCGGTCGTCACGCTGCCCGGCGACGGCATGTTCGGTGCGGGCAGCGCCGACGTGCGCGCCGACGAGTTGCCGCTGCTCGCACGCGTCGGCGCCGCGCTGGCCAAGGTGCCGGGCACGGTGCTGATCAGCGGTCACACCGACAGCGTGCCGATCCGCTCGCTGCGCTACCCATCGAACTGGCACCTGTCGAAGGACCGTGCGCTCGCGGTGCGCGACGTGCTCGCGCGCGGGGTGCCGCCGGCCCGGCTCACGGCCGAAGGGCGCGCCGATACCGAGCCGGTGGACGACAACGGCAGCGCGCAGGGCCGTGCGCGCAACCGCCGCGTCGAGATCACGCTGACGCCGACCGGCGACGGGGAGGCGCCGAAATGAAGCGCTTTCTGCGTGCGGTGTTGTCGCCCGCCGTGCTGGGCACGCTCGGCCTGCTCGCGCTGAGCGGGTTGATCTGGTGGCTCGGACCGTTCCTCGGTCTCGGCGATTCCCGGCCGCTGGCGCCGGTGCTGTGGCGCGCGCTGCTGATCGGCCTGCTGTGGCTGTTGTGGATCGGCCGGCTCGTTTGGGTCGGGTGGCGCCGTCGGCGTACCAACGTCGCGCTGCTGCAGGGCATGAGCGCCGGCCCGAGCGCGAGCGACCAGGAAGCGCAGCAACTTGCCCAGCGCTTCAGCGACGCGCTGGCGCGGCTGCGCACCAGCCGCGGCCGCTCGTGGTTCGGCGGCGGCACCTACCTCTACGAGCTGCCCTGGTACGTGTTCGTCGGTGCGCCGGGCTCGGGCAAGACGACGGCGCTGATGAACGCCGGCCTGCAGTTCCTGCTAACTGACGGTGCCGGTGGGCGTGCTGCCGTGCGCGGCGTCGGCGGCACCCGCAACTGCGAGTGGTGGTTCACGCAGGATGCGGTGCTGATCGACACCGCCGGCCGCTACGCGACGCAAGAGTCCGACCGCGACGTCGACGCCAACGCGTGGGACCGCTTCCTGGCACTGCTCAAGCGCACCCGGCCGCGCCAGCCGATCAACGGCGTGTTGCTGACCATCAACGTGCAGGACCTGCTGCAGCAGGGCGCGGCCGAGCGCGAGGAGCACGCCGGCAAGCTGCGTGCACGGCTGCAGGAACTGCAGACCAAGCTCGGCCTGCGCGCACCGGTGTACGTGTTGGTGACGAAGGCGGACCTGGTCGGTGGCTTCAACGAAAGCTTCGAACCGATGGGCAAGGAGGAGCGCGACCAGGTCTGGGGCTTCACCTTCGACCCGGCCACGCCCGCCGACGATCCGCTGCGGGATTACGCACCGCTGTCGGCGCAGCTCGGCGAGCGCCTGGCGCTGCAGCTGACCGACCGCCTCGAGCGCGAACGCGACCCGTTGCGCCGGGCGGCGATCTTCGCGTTCCCGCAGGAGTTTGCGGCGCTGCAGACCTTGCTCGGGGACTTCCTGCGGCGGGTTTTCGCCGGCGGGGGGACGCTCGAAAAGTCGCCGCGGGTGCGCGGCGTGTACTTCACCAGCGGCACCCAGGAGGGCTCGCCGATCGACCGCGTGATGGGCGCGCTCGGGCGCTCGTTCGGCATCGATCCGCGCCGCGCGGCGGCCGCCGGTGCGCAAGGCAAGAGCTATTTCCTGCACCGGCTGCTGCGCGACGTCGTGTTCGCCGAACGGGGCCTCGGCACCGTCGACCCCCGCGCCGAGCGGCGCCGCCGCGTGTGGCGTGCGGCGACGGTCGGTGTGGTCGCGCTGGCCGGCACGGCGCTGCTGGTCGGCTGGATCGTCAGCCGCTCCCGCAACGTTGCCTACGCCGAACAAGTGGCCGCGCGCGTGCCCGCACTGCGGCAGTCGGTGGCGGCGCTGCCGGCGCCGAGCGGGGTCGACGTCGCGCCGGTGGTGCCGGTGCTGACGGCGGTCGAGCAGTCCGCGCACAGCGAGGCCTTCTCGCTCGACGATCCGCCGCCGCTCAACGGCCTCGGCCTGTACCAGGGCGAAAAGCTCGACGCTGCCGCGCAGCTTGCCTACCACCGGCTGCTCGACAAGGCGTTGGCGCCGCGCGTCGTGCACCGCATCGAGGAGCGCCTGCGGGCGGTCAACAAGGACCAGCTCGAGTCGGCCTACGAGTCGCTGAAGCACTACCTGATGCTGTACGACCCGGAGCACTTCGACGCCGAGGCGCTCAAGCCCTGGATCGTCGAGGACTGGCGCACGAACATCGGGCGCACCATGGCGCCGGAGCAGTTGAGCGCGCTCGAGGGGCACCTTGATGCGCTGCTGGCCGCCGGTCCGCCGCGCGAGCTGCCGCCCAAGGACCAGGCGCTGGTGGCGTCGGTGCGCGAGATGCTGGTGCCGTTCACGCTCGAACACCTGGCGTACAACCGGATCAAGCGCGGCTACGTGGCCGGGCGCCTGCCCGACTTCAGCGTCGCTTCGGCCGGCGGGCCCAGTGCAGCGCAGGTCTTCGAGCGCGCCAGCGGTGCCCCGTTGACGCAAGGGGTGTCGGGCTTCTTCACGCGGGAGGGCTACCGGCAGGTGCTGCAGCCGGCGGTCGACCGGGTCGTGCTGCAGCTCGCGCGTGAACAACCCTGGGTGCGCGGCAACGCGGGCGGCGCTGCGGCGCTGAAGGACGCCGCGCCGGGCGGCGCGCTGGCCGACCGGGTGCGGCGCCTGTACTTCGAGGACTACATCAAGACCTGGGACGCCTACCTGGCCGACGTGCGCCTCGTGCGGCTCGCGGGGCTGGAGCGCAGCATCGCGGTCGCGCGCATCGTCTCGGCACCCGACTCGCCGCTCGCCGCCTACCTGCGCGGCGTTGCCGAGCAGACGACGCTGGTGCCGCCCGTCGGCAAGCCGGGCGCCCTCGACAAGCTCGCCACGCAGGCGGAAAAGAAGGTCACCGCGGTGACGGGTGGGGCCGCGGCCGGCCCACCGCTGGAGCGCATGGTCGACGACCACTTCGCGTCGGTGCGGCGCCAGGTCGAAGGCACGCCGCCGCCGATCGACGAGACCCTGAAGCTGTTCAACGAGGTCTACGTGCAGTTGAGTGCGGTCGACGCGGCGCAGAAGTCCAAGTCGCCGGCGCCGCCGGCAGGCGCCGCCGAACGCGTCAAGGCGGCGGCCGGCCAGCTGCCGGACCCGGTGCGCTCGATGCTGACCGAGCTGGCCGATGCCGGCGCAAGCCAGAGCCGCGATGCCGCCGTCAGCGGCTTGAATGCCGAGCTGAAGCCGGTGAGCGAGTTCTGCGGCCGTGCGATCGCCGGCCGCTACCCGTTCGCCTCTGGCGCTGGGGCCGATGTGCCGCCGGAGGACTTCGGCCGCTTCTTCGGGGTCGGCGGCCTGATGGACGAGTTCTTCCAGCGCAAGCTGGCCGACCTGGTCGATGTGTCGGGTGCGCGCTGGGCCTACAAGCCGCTGGCGGACGGCACGCGTCGGCCGTCGCCACCCGCGCTGACGGAGTTCCAGCGTGCCGCGCGCATTCGTGAGGTGTTCTTCCGCAGCGGTGGCAGCGTGCCCTCGGTCAAGCTCGAACTGCGTGCGCTCGAGATCGATCCCGGGCTGAAGGAACTCGTGCTCGACATCGACGGCCAGGCGCACCGGCTCGCGGTTGGCCAGCCCTCGGTCATCCTCACCGCGCCGAGCGCGCGCAATGCGTCGCAGCTGAAATTGTCGGCCGCGGGCGGCGCGCCGGGGGCGTTGCAGTTCGAAGGGCCCTGGGCGCTGTTCCGGCTGTTCGATCGATTCGAGGTGCAGCCGACTGCGCAGCCGGAGAAGATCGTCGTCGTGCTGTCTATCGATGGTCGGCGCGCCAAGCTCGAGGTGGTGGCCGGCAGCGTGTTCAACCCGTTCCGGCTGCGCGAGGTGCAGCAGTTCCGCTGCCCGGCGTCGTTGTGAGCGCAGCGCAGCGGGCGTCGATGGCACCGGCCACCCCCGGCTGGCACGGCAAGCTGCCGTCGCTCGGCGACTTCGCGTCGCGCCGGCTCGATCCGACCTTCCTCGAGTTCTGGGACGCCTGGCTCGCCGACGGCATGGAGGCGCTTCGTGCCTCGGCCCCGGGCACCTGGCTCGAGGCCTATCTGCAGGGCCCGAGCTGGCGTTTCCTGCTGCTGCCCGGGGTGCTGCCGGGTGCGCTCGGTGAACAGGCGTGGGCGGGTGTGCTCATGCCGTCGGTCGACCGCGTCGGACGCTACTTTCCGTTCACCGTAGTCCAGCCCCTCGGCGTCGCTGCGGCGTTGCCGCCGCTGGCTGCGGTCTGGCCCTGGCTGGACCGGCTCGACGAGCTCGCGGCCGACGCGTTGCGTGACGACTGGACCGTCGAACGCGTCGAGGCCGAACTCGTCCGCCTGCCGCCGCCGGCTGCATCGACGACCGGTCCGGCCGTCGCGGAGACTGACGACGATGGGCTTCCGACCGGCGTGCTGCAGGCCCAGGCGCTCGCGGCCGACGTCGACGCACCGGGCTGGATCGCGCTGGCGGCGCAGCGCCTGTGGATCGCGCACGAGCAGGGCACGAGCTTCTGGACGGCGCAGGCTGAAGGCGAGGCGCCGCGCCTGTGCCGCGTGCAGGGCCTGCCGCACGCCGCCGCGCTGGCGACGCTGCTCGGGCTCGACAGCGCGGTCGGTGCCGCACCATCCGTGGCCACGCCGTCGGACGGCGACGCGCCGACGCTGCCCCCACGCCACGAAGATCGATGAGTACCGGACCCGGGCGCGACCCCGACGACGACCGCACCGTGATGCGGCCCGGCACGGGCAGCGGCGCCGCGTCGCCGGAGCGTTCGCCACCGGCCGACCCGGGGCCGCTGGCGGATGTGTCGATGGGCATGGGCAACGGTCTGCCGGTCGGCAGCCGGCTCGCCGAATTCGAGATCACGACGCTGCTCGGCGAAGGTGGCTTCGGCATCGTCTACCTCGCGATCGACCACTCGCTGGGCCGGCGGGTCGCGCTGAAGGAGTACATGCCGGCTTCGCTGGCGTCGCGCGGTCAGGGTTCACAGGTGCAGGTGCGTTCCGCGCGCCATCGCGATACCTTCGAACTCGGGCTGCGCAGCTTCGTCAACGAGGCCCGGCTGCTGGCGCAGTTCGACCACCCGGCGCTCGTCAAGGTCTACCGTTTCTGGGAAGCCAACGGCACCGCCTACATGGTGATGCCGTACTACGAAGGCACCACCCTGCGCGACCTGCTGCTGACGCTGCCCGGCCGCCCGGACGAGGCGTGGCTGCGTGCGCTGCTGGCGGCGCTGACCGAGGCGCTGCAGGTGATCCACGCCGAACAGTGCTACCACCGCGACATCGCGCCTGACAACGTGATGATGCTAGCCGGCGCCCACGACCGGCCGCTGCTGCTGGACTTCGGTGCCGCGCGCCGCGTCATCGGCGACATGACACAGGCGCTGACGGTGATCCTCAAGCCCGGCTACGCGCCGGTGGAGCAGTACGCCGAGATCCCGGGGCTCAAGCAGGGCCCGTGGACCGATGTCTACGCGCTCGCGGCGGTCGTCTACTTCACGATCACCGGGCGCACGCCGCCGCCGTCGGTCGGCCGGCTGCTGAACGACACCTACGAACCGCTTGCGCGCGTCGCGGGTGACGCCTTCAGCGAGCGCTTCGCGCACGCGATCGACCGCGCGCTGGCCGTGCGGCCCGAGGAGCGCACGCAGAGCGTCGAGGCGCTGCGCGCGGACCTCGGTCTGGGGCAGGCGCAGTTCGACGCCTACAGCACCAAGCCGATGCCGCCCGGCAGCGAAGCCGTCGACACCACCGCACCCGCTGCGGCGTCCGCCCAGGCGCGCGTGCCCCCGACCGCGACCCGCCGGCCCGCGACCGGTCCGGCGGCGCCGCCGCCCCGCGCCGCGCCATCGGCGCCCGCGCCCGCGCCAGGACGAGCGCCCTGGCTCGCGATCGGTGCCGGGCTGGCCGTACTGGCCGCGCTCGGCGTCGGCGCCGTGCTGTGGCTGGCGCCCGCATCGGCGCCGCCGGCACCATCCGCCGCCGCTCCCGCGCCGACCGCCGTTGCGCCGACCGCCGTCGTGTCGAACGCGCCGAGCTCGCCGAACGCGCCGGACGCCGCCGCGTCCCTGCCGGTCGTGACGAACACCGGTGTCCCAGCACCTCCCGCGCCTGGCGCGGGGCTCGATGTGGTGGCGGAGTTCACCCGCGTGGTCGACGCGGGCGACCCGGCATTCGATGTCCGGGTCGAGGCGCCGAAGACGGCCTTGAAGATCGGCCGTGACGAACTGCGCTTCAGCGTGCGCAGTGCGCAGGAGGGCTACCTCTACGTGCTCGCTCACGGCTCGGACGGCACCCTCGTGCAGCTCTACCCCAACACCGAGTCGGGCGCGGTGCGCGTCAAGCCGGGCCTCGTGCTCGAGCTGCCACGCCCCCCGATCGTGTTCCAGATCACCGAGCCGCCCGGGCCGGGCGAGTTGCTGGCGATCGTGTCGACGCGCCAGCGTGACCTGTCGGCATTGCAGCCCAAGGCCGACGGGCCGTTCCGCGTGATTCCGGTCGACGCGCGAGCGGCGCGCAGCGCGGCCGCCGCCCACGCCGGAGCGGGCGGCGCACCGTGGATGGCCGGCCGCCCGGTGTGCCCGAACGACCGTGCCTGCGAGGACGGGTTCGGCGCCGCGCTGCTGCGCGTCGACAGCGTGCGCTGACGTGGCTGTGGAAACGGGCGTCGACTGGGCGCCGCCATGGCTTCGACGCGCCGGACCCGCACGGTACGATCGCGCCGTGGTCCCGCGACCGACATCGTCCCTGATCCGCTGCGTTGCGTTTGCCGTCGCCGGCGTGGTCGCGTTCGCGGCTGCCGGCTGCGCGTCCCGTTCGGTCAATGTCGCGCCGCTCGCCACCGATTCAGCCGAGTTTCTCGGCTGGACCTGTCCGCGCATCCAGGACGAGATCGACGTCGTGCAGGTGCGCGCGGTCGACGTCGCGTGGGACGTCGACGAGCGCGTGGGCGGCAACATGATCGCGCTCGGCATCGGTGTGACGGTGTTCTGGCCCGCGCTGCTCGCGATGCGGTCCGACGGCCCGGAGGCGAGCGAGCTGGCGCGCCTGAAGGGGCGCTTCGAGGCGCTGCAGATCGCCGCGCGCCAGCGCCGCTGCCCGCCGCCGCCCGACAGCCTGTCGCCTGAGCGTGCCGCCGCGTTGCCGCTGCGCGCCGGCGAGCGGCTGCTGTACGAGGAGCGGCGCGGCGTGCGCGACCCGCTCGGCGAAATCGCGCTGCGCCTGGTCGCGTTGCGGCGCAATGAGTTCGATTTTGTGCTCGAGGCCGAAGGCCGCAGCGGGACCTGGCGCCAGGACCTGGCGGGCAACATCGTCGAGGCCCCGGCCGGCGCGCTGCTGTGGCGTCGGCTGCTGCGGCCACCACTCGCGCTCGGCGAGGTCGTCGCCGGCGAGCTGAGCATCAGCGGGGATCCGACGCTGCGTGCCCGTATGCGGGGGCAGGTCGTCGCAGTCGGCCCACAGCGCGTCGCTGGCCGCGTGTTCGAAGGCGTCGTGATCGAGCTGTTCGGCGAGGCGCCGCTCGGCGAGCTGTCGACACGGGTCGAGGGCGTGATCGTGGTCGACCGCAGCAGCGGCGTACTGCTGCGACTGGACCTGCGCAGTGCGCAGCCGGCCTTCAGGTTGCAGCGCCGGCTGGTGCGCGTCGAGACCGCACCGGCTTGAAGTGCTCCGCCGCGGTCGGTGCTCCTGAGTCGCGCTGGCGAACCGAGCGGGTACACAGATCTTTACCCCGCACGCGACCCCGCTTGACGCGGCGCGCAGACCATGCAGTCATCGTCAACCGTTCCCAGGAGACTTCGATGACTGTCATGAACCGCAAGACCCTTCGCCGCGTTGCGGCGCTCGCCACGCTGGCTTCCGCGGCGGTGTTGTCCGGTGTCGCCCTCGCAGGACCGCACGGCCACGGCGGCCACGGCGGCCACGAGCGCGGTCGCATGGGCATGGGCATGGGCATGAGCGAGCGCATGCTCGACGCGGTCGAGGCCACGCCCGAGCAACGCACGCAGATCCAGCAGATCACGCAGGCGGCACGCACCGACATGCAGGCCCAGCGCGAGGCCAGCCAGGGGCTGCGCGAGCAGATGCGTTCGCTGTTCACTCAGCCGACCGTGGACGCCAACGCCGTCGAGGCGCTGCGCCAGCAGATGCTGGCCCAGCACGACCAGGCGAGCCAGCGCATGACGCAGGTGATGCTCGAGGTCAGCCGCGTGCTGACACCGGCCCAGCGCGAGAAGATCGCCGAGCGCATGCAGCAGCGCTCGAAGCACTGGCAGGAGCGGCGCGAGGCGCGTCAGCCTGGCGCTGCGGCGCAGAGCGGAGCGCCCAAGCGCTGACCGGTAAGCGGTGAGGGCCGGCGCGGCACGTCGGCTCCGCACGCCGAAGGCCGCGCGTCGAGCGAGAATCGGCGCGCGGCCCCCTCCTTTTGTCCATGCCCATGTCCACGCGCCTGCTGCTCATCGACGACGACTCGCGCCTGACCGCGATGGTGGGGGACTACCTGCGCCGTGGCGGCCTGGAGGTCGACATTGCCGGATCGCTGGCCGAAGGACGGCAGCGGCTCGCGCAGGGGGGCTACGAAGCCCTGGTGCTCGACCTGATGCTGCCGGACGGCGATGGGCTCGACCTGACGCGCGAGCTGCGCGCCGATGCGCGCACGCGTCGGCTGCCGCTGTTGATGCTGACCGCCCGCGGCGAGCCGATGGACCGCATCGTCGGCCTCGAGATCGGCGCCGACGACTACCTGCCCAAACCCTTCGAGCCGCGCGAGCTGCTCGCGCGCGTGAAGGCGCTGCTGCGCCGGGCGGCGCCCGAGCCCGGGCACGATGAGGTGCTGCGCTTCGGACGGCTGGAGATCGACCTCGGCGCGCGCCAGGCGCGGGTCGACGGCCACGCGGTCGACCTCACCGGCCACCAGTTCGACCTGCTGGTCGTGCTGGCCCGCAGCGCCGGGCGCGTGCTCACGCGCGACCAGATCATGGATGCGCTCAAGGGGCATCCGATGGAGGCCTTCGATCGCAGCATCGACGTTCACGTGTCTCGCATCCGGGCGGCGATCGAGGACGATCCGAAAGCGCCGCGGCGGGTGTTGACCGTGCGCGGCAGCGGCTACGTGTTCGCGCGCAAGCAGGACGCCGACGGGTGAACGCGGCGGCCGATCCGGCCCCGGTGCGCGCTGCTTCTGACACCTTCAGCGGCATGCGCTCGCTGTATCTGCGCATCTGGCTGACCGTGGTGGCGTCGCTGGCGCTGTTCGCGCTGGTGTCGGGCTGGCTCGTGCAGCGCCACCTCGAACAGGAACGTGTGCGCGCCGACGGCGCCCAGCGCGAGCGGCTCGAGGCCTGGGGCGACCTGCTGCAGCGGTCGCTGCCGGCCGCCGACGCGCCGGAGGTGCTGCAGGCGGCCGGCGTGCAGGAGTGGTCGCAGCGTCTGCGCCTGCCGCTGGCGCTGGACGGCCCGGACGGCCACCGAATCGGCACCGCCGACAGCTACGCCCGCCGCGAATCCGATCCGTCGGCTGCGCCGGTGCGCGGATTTGCCATTCCGCTCGACGACGGGCGCACGCTGTGGGTGATGCGGCGGCGGCCGTTCCGGCGTCACCTCGACGCCTGGCCCGACGGCGTGCACGCGCCCGGCGCGGGGGCGTCCGCCGCCGCCGGCAGTCCATCCCCCGCGCTGCGCTTCGGTCGCCCGGGCGACGCGCGCGACCGCGGGAGTGGCCCGCGCTCGCAGCGTCGCGAGGCACCATCGCTGTCGCCGCTCGATCTGCCCGGCGTGCCCGACGGCGTGGTGCTGCTCGCGCTGCTGGCCTTGTTGTTCGCCGCCGTGGCGGCGGGTGCATGGCCAGTGGTGCGGCGGCTGACGCGGCGGCTGGAGTCGCTGAAGCAGGGTGTCGAGGCCTTCGGCGCCGGTGCGCTGCACCACCGGGTCGCGGTCGAGGGGCGTGACGAGGTGGCTGCGGTGGCGGCGAGCTTCAATCACGCCGCCTCCCAGGTCGAGGCGCTGCTGCGCTCGCACCAGAGCCTGCTGGCCAATGCGAGCCACGAGCTGCGGTCGCCGCTGGCGCGGCTGAAGATGGCGCTGGCGATGGTCGACGACGCGGCGCCCGCCGAACGCGCAGCGCTGCAGGCCGAGGTGTCGAAGGACATCGCCGAGCTCGACGCGCTGGTCGAGGAGGTGCTGCTCGCGAGCCGCCTGGACGCCCAGGCCGGCGCGTTGGGCCGCGAGCCGGTGGACCTGCTGGCGTTGCTGGCCGAGGAGGGTGCCCGCACCGGAGCCGACGTGCAGGGGCAGGCGTTGACGGTGTCCGGCGAAGAGCGGCTGCTCCGGCGGGCCCTGCGCAATCTGCTCGAAAACGCCGAACGCTACGGCGGCGGCGGTGTCGAAGCGCGCGTCGGCAAGGGACCGGGCGGCCTGGTGCACGTCGAGGTCTGCGATCGCGGCCCGGGTGTGCCCGAGGCGTATCGCGAGCGCATCTTCGAGCCCTTCTTTCGCTTGCCCGGGCACGCCGAACATGCCGGTGGGGTCGGCCTCGGGTTGGCGTTGGTGCGCCAGATCGCGCGCCGCCACGGCGGCAGCGTCGAGTGCCGGCCGCGCGAAGGCGGTGGCAGCTGCTTCATCCTGCTGCTGCCGCTGCCTGCGGGCTGAGCCGGGTGTCGAGCCTGCGTTCGACACCGCGAGCAGCACGCGAAGCCCAACACCGCGAGCTGCAAGCCCAGCACCGGCCAGATCAGCCGGACGATGCGGTGCAGTGCGCGGTCGTGTCCGGGGGCGGTCAAGCCGGCGCCCCGGACGCGGGGTCGAGG
>JBDTUO010000021.1:0-16756 GCA_040007675.1 Rubrivivax sp. | reverse complement strand
CGTGGTTCGGCATGGACGATCTGGCCGATACCAAGGCTGGTTTTTCCGAGCAGGCTGTGATCTTCACGCGCAAGCACAACTGGCTGATGTGCTGGCTGTACCTGGGTACCTTCGGCAGCTTCATCGGCTTCTCCGCCGGGTTTCCCATGCTCATCCAGAGCCAGTTCCTGCGTGGCGACCTGCTGCAGATCGCCTGGCTCGGCCCGCTCATCGGTGCACTGCTGCGACCGCTCGGCGGCTGGTTGGCAGACCACTACGGCGGTGGGCGAATCACCTGCTGGAGCTTCATCGTCATGGTGCTTGGTGTGATCGTGGTGCTGCAGTGCCTACCCCACGGCGGCCAGCGGGGCAGCTTCCCGGGCTTCCTGGCCGGCTTCGGCCTGCTGTTCTCGGCCTCCGGCATCGGCAGCGGCAGCACTTTTCGTATGATTCCGGCCATCTTCCTGGCGGAGCGCCAACGGTCCGCCGAACCACTGCCTTCCGCTCAGGCACAGGCGGCGAAGGAGGGCAGCGTCGAAGCCGCTGCCGTGCTGGGCCTGGCCAGCGCCATCGGCGCCTACGGAGGGTTCTTCATTCCGAAGAGCTACGGCACTGCGATCGCCCTGACCGGGAGCCCGGCTGCGGCGTTGCAGGTCTTCGTTGTCTTTTACTTCACGTGCATCGCGCTGACCTGGTGGTACTACGCTCGCCGCGATGCGCCTATGCCCTGCTGAACCGGCCTCGAGCCCGATTGCGACTTACCGAAGGACGACACCATGAGCCATTTTCTCGACCGACTCACCCACTTCGCAGCACCCAAGGAATCCTTCTCGGGGGACCTCGGGCGCACCACCGGTGAAGATCGCACCTGGGAAGACGCCTATCGCAACCGCTGGGCGCACGACAAGATCGTGCGCAGCACGCACGGCGTGAACTGCACCGGCAGCTGCAGCTGGAAGATCTACGTCAAGGGCGGCATCGTCACCTGGGAAACCCAGCAGACCGACTACCCACGCACGCGCTGGGACATGCCCAACCACGAGCCGCGCGGCTGTGCGCGTGGTGCCAGCTACAGCTGGTACCTGTACAGCGCCAACCGGGTGAAGTACCCGATGGTCCGCGGCCGCCTGCTGGAACGCTGGCGCGCCGCCCTGGCCGCGAACAAGGACCCGGTGCTGGCCTGGGCCAGCATCGTCGAGAATCCCGAGGCGCGACGCGACTACCAGCAGGTGCGTGGCATGGGTGGCTTCGTGCGCTCCAACTGGGATGAAGTCAACCAGTTGATCGCCTCGGCCAACGTCTACACGATCAAGCAGCACGGCCCGGACCGCGTGGTCGGCTTCAGCCCGATTCCTGCCATGAGCATGGTCAGCTATGCCGCAGGCAGCCGCTACCTGAGCCTGATCGGCGGTGTCTGCTTGAGCTTCTACGACTGGTATTGCGACCTGCCGCCGGCCAGCCCGCAGGTCTGGGGTGAGCAGACCGACGTGCCCGAATCGGCCGATTGGTACAACAGCAGCTACATCATCGCCTGGGGCAGCAACGTGCCGCAGACGCGCACCCCGGACGCCCACTTCTTCACCGAGGTGCGCTACAAGGGCACCAAGACGGTGGCGGTGACGCCCGACTACAGCGAAGTGGCCAAGCTGTCCGACATCTGGCTGCACCCAAAGCAGGGCACGGACGCTGCGCTGGCGATGGCGATGGGCCATGTCGCGCTCAACGAGTTCTACTTCAAGACCCGCAGCGCCTACTTCGACGACTACGCGCGGCGCTACACCGACTTGCCACTGCTGGTGATGCTCAAGGAGCACCAGCTGGCCGACGGCAGCACCACCCTGGTGCCCGACCGCTATGTGCGCGCCAGCGACTTCAACGGCCAGATGGGCCAGGACAACAATCCAGAGTGGAAGACCGTGGCCTTCGACAGCAGCGGCCGCGCCGTGCTGCCCAACGGCTCGATCGGATTCCGCTGGGGCGCCGCCGAGCGACCTGATCTGGGCAAGTGGAACCTGGAAAACAAGGACGCGCGCGACGGCAGCGATGTCAAGCTCAAGCTGTCGCTGATGGAGGACGACGGCGGTGCACAGGAGCATGAGGTGGTGGGCGTGGCCCTGCCTTACTTCGGTGGTGTGGCGACACCGCACTTCACAGCCAACGCCCAGCAAGGCGAGATCAACCACGTCAAGGTTCCCGCGGTGCGGCTGAGCCTTGGCAAGGAAGGCGAGGAACGCCTCGTCCTGGTGGCCACCGTGTTCGACCTGCAGGTCGCGCAGTACGGCATCGAGCGCGGGCTGGGCAGCGGCGCCAAGAGCTACGACGACAACGCCGCCTACACGCCGGCATGGGCCGAGTCGATCACCGGGGTGCCGCGCGATCAGATCATCACGGTGGCACAGCAGTTTGCCGCCAACGCCCACAAGACCCACGGCAAGTCGATGGTGATCATCGGCGCGGGTGTGAACCACTGGTACCACGCCGACATGAACTACCGCGGCGTCATCAACTTGCTGATGATGTGCGGCTGCATCGGCCAGAGCGGCGGTGGCTGGTCGCACTATGTGGGCCAGGAGAAGCTGCGTCCGCAGACCGGCTGGACCGCGCTGGCCTTTGCGCTCGACTGGATCCGCCCGCCGCGGCAGATGAACGGCACCAGCTTCTTCTACGCCCACACCGACCAGTGGCGCTACGAGAAGCTCGGCATGGAGGAGATCGTCTCCCCGCTGGCCGACAAGACCCGCTTCGCGGGCAGCATGATCGACTACAACGTGCGCGCCGAGCGCATGGGCTGGTTGCCCAGCGCACCGCAGCTCAAGACCAACCCGCTGCAGGTGATCAAGGATGCCACCGCCGCCGGCCTGGACGCCAAGGACTACGTGGTCAAGGCGCTGAAGGACGGCACGCTGCAGATGAGCTGCGAGGACCCCGATGCACCGCAGAACTGGCCGCGCAATCTGCTCGTCTGGCGCAGCAACCTGCTGGGCAGCAGCGGCAAGGGGCATGAGTATTTCTGCAAACACTTGCTGGGCACCAGCCACGGCGTGCAAGGCAAGGACCTGGGCAAGGACGATGCCAGGCCCGCCGAAGTGGTCTGGCACGATCAGGCGCCCGAAGGCAAGCTCGACCTGCTGGTGACGCTGGACTTCCGCATGAGCACCACCTGCTTGTACAGCGACATCGTGCTGCCCACGGCGAGCTGGTACGAGAAGAACGATCTCAACACGAGCGACATGCACCCGTTCATCCATCCGCTGTCGGCAGCCGTGGACCCGGTCTGGCAATCCAGGAGCGACTGGGAGATCTACAAGGGTTTCGCCAAGGCATTCAGCCAGATCTGCGTCGGCCACCTGGGGCTGGAGAAGGAAGTCGTGTTGACGCCACTGATGCACGACAGCCCGGCCGAGCTGGCGCAGCCCTTTGACGTCCTGGAATGGAAGAAGGGCCAGTGCGAGTTGATCCCCGGCAAGACCGCACCGCAGATCGCCGTGGTCGAGCGCGACTACCCCAACGTGTTCAAGCGTTTCACCGCGCTGGGCCCTCTGATGGACAAGCTGGGCAACGGGGGCAAGGGCATCGGCTGGAAGACCGGCACCGAGGTCGAACAGCTGGGCCAGCTCAACGGCAAGACGCTGACCGAGGGCGTGACGAAGGGCATGCCCAAGATCGTGACCGATATCGACGCCTGCGAGGTCATCCTGCAGCTGGCGCCCGAGACCAACGGCCACGTCGCGGTGAAGGCTTGGGAGGCGCTGAGCAAGCAGACCGGGCGCGACCACACCCATCTGGCGCTGCACCGCGAAGACGAGAAGATCCGCTTCCGCGACATCCAGGCCCAGCCGCGCAAGATCATCAGCAGCCCCACCTGGAGCGGCATCGAGAGCGAGACCGTCAGCTACAACGCCGGCTATACCAACGTGCATGAACTGATCCCATGGCGCACCCTCACGGGGCGCCAGCAGTTCTACCAGGACCACGCGTGGATGATCGCCTTCGGTGAGGGTTTCTCGACCTACCGCCCGCCGGTGGACCTGAAGGCGACCTCGGGCATGCACAACATCCGCGCCAATGGCCACCCGGAGATCGTGCTGAACTTCATCACACCACACCAGAAGTGGGGCATCCACAGTACCTACAGCGACAACCTGATGATGCTGACGCTCAACCGCGGCGGCACGGTGATCTGGCTCAGCGAAGACGACGCGAAGTCGGCCGGCATCGTCGACAACGACTGGATCGAGCTGTTCAACGTCAACGGTGCGGTGGCGGCGCGCGCGGTGGTCAGCCAGCGCGTCAAGCCGGGCATGGTGATGATGTACCACTCGCAGGAGAAGATCATCAACACGCCGGGCTCCGAGATCACCGGAGTGCGCGGCGGCATTCACAACAGCGTGACGCGCATCGTGCTCAAGCCCACCCACATGATCGGTGGCTACGCGCAGCTCAGCTACGGCTTCAACTACTACGGCACCATAGGCTCCAACCGCGACGAGTTCGTGGTGGTGCGCAAGATGGACAAGGTGGACTGGCTCGACACCCCACGCGACGACCACATGGCCGCGACCTATCAGGCCCAGGGCGAGAACCCCTGAACCCGCCGATCAGCCAAGGAAAACATCATGAAAATACGCGCACAGATCGGCATGGTGCTGAACCTGGACAAGTGCATCGGCTGCCACACCTGCAGCGTGACCTGCAAGAACGTGTGGACCAGCCGCCCGGGCGTGGAGTACGCCTGGTTCAACAACGTCGAGACCAAGCCAGGCATCGGTTACCCCAAGGAATGGGAAAACCAGGACAAGTGGAACGGCGGCTGGATCCGCAAGGCCAACGGCAGCATCGAGCCGCGCCAGGGTGGCAAGTGGAAGCTCTTGATGAAGATCTTCGCCAACCCCAACATGCCGCAGATCGACGATTACTACGAGCCCTTCACTTTCGACTACGACCACCTGCAGTCGGCGCCTGAAATGAAGCACGCGCCCACCGCGCGCCCGCGCAGCCTGATCACCGGCAAGCGCATGGAGAAAATCGAGTGGGGCCCGAACTGGGAAGAGATCCTGGGCGGTGAGTTCAGCAAGCGCAGCAAGGACAGGAACTTCGACGATATCCAGAAGGACATCTACGGCCAGTTCGAGAACACGTTCATGATGTACCTGCCGCGCCTGTGCGAGCACTGCCTGAACCCGGCGTGTGTGGCCAGCTGCCCCTCGGGCAGCATCTACAAGCGCGAGGAAGACGGCATCGTGCTGATCGACCAGGACAAGTGCCGCGGCTGGCGCATGTGCGTCAGCGGCTGCCCCTACAAGAAGATCTACTACAACTGGAAAAGCGGCAAGGCCGAGAAGTGCACCTTCTGCTATCCGCGCATCGAAGCCGGCGAACCGACGGTGTGCAGCGAGACCTGCGTGGGCCGCATCCGCTACCTGGGCGTGCTGCTGTATGACGCCGACCGCATCCAGGAAGCCGCCAGCGTTACCCACGACAAGGACCTGTACCAGGCCCAGCTCGACATCTTCCTGGACCCGCACGACCCGGCAGTGATCGCCCAGGCACGGCTTGATGGCATCGCAGACAACTGGATGGATGCAGCCCGCAGAAGCCCGGTCTACAAGATGGCGGTCGACTGGAAGGTGGCGCTGCCCTTGCACCCCGAGTACCGCACGCTGCCGATGGTCTGGTACGTGCCGCCGCTCTCACCCATCACCGCCGTGGCCAACGCCGGCCAGATGGGCACCAACGGCGAGATCCCCGACGTCAACCAGTTGCGTATCCCGGTCAAGTACCTGGCCAACCTGCTGACGGCCGGCGACACCGCGCCGGTGGTCAGGTCGCTCGAACGCTTGCTCGCGATGCGCGCCTACCAGCGTGCCAAACACGTGGATGGTGAGGCCAACCACGCCGCCATCGACCAGGTGGGCATCAGCGTGGCGCAAGTCGAGGACATGTACCAGGTGATGGCCATCGCCAATTACGAGGACCGCTTCGTCATCCCCACCACACACCGCGAGTACGCCGAGAACGCGTTCAACGTGCGTGGCGGCTGCGGCTTCAGCTTCGGCAACGGCTGCTCCGAAGGCAGCACCGAGACCAGCCTGTTCGGCAGCGAGAAGAAGCGCACCATCCCCATCAAGGCGACCGTATGAAGACCATGTCCATCACCCTGCGGGTGCTGTCGCACCTGCTGAGCTACCCCAGCGCCGAGTTGCGGGCCCATTTGCCCGAATTGCAGCAAGCCCTGCACACGGAGCGCGCGCTGAGTGCGGCACGTCTGGCCGAACTGGACGCGCTGATCAAGCGCCTGTCCCGGCGCCAGGGGCTGGACGTGGAGGCCGACCATGTGGCGTTGTTCGACCGCGGCCACGGCACTGCCCTGCACCTCTTCGAGCACGTGCATGGCGACAGTCGCGACCGCGGCCCGGCCATGGTCGACCTGTGCCAGACCTACGAGGCCGCCGGCCTGTTCCTGGGCCCGGGTGAGCTGCCCGACCACCTGTGTGTGGTGCTGCAGTACGCGTCGACCCAGCCACCTGCTCAGGCCAAGGCTTTCTTGGGCGAGGTGAGCCACATCTTGCAGGTGATTTTCAGCGCGCTGCTCAAGCGCGAGGCGGCACATGCCTGCGTGCTGGCCGCCTTGCTTGACCTCGCCGGTGAGCGTGCGCAGGCCGTCAACGTACCGGTAGAGCCGGAGCTCGACGAAAGCTGGGCCGAGCCCATGGCCTTCGACGGTTGCTCCACCCAGGGCCAGGCCCGCCCGGGCCAGCCGCAACCGATCCAGATCGTGCGCACTGCGGTGCGCCAGGCTGCGACCCCCACGCAAGGAGCGTCCACATGAACGCCGTGCACAACTTCCTGTTCAACATCTATCCGTATCTCTGCGGTGCGGTGTTTCTGATGGGCAGCCTCGCCCGTTTCGACCGCGACCAGTACACCTGGAAGAGTGACAGTTCACAGCTGTTGCGCGCAGGCCAGTTGCGCTGGGGCAGCAACCTGTTCCACATTGGCATCCTGTTTCTGTTCTTCGGCCATCTGGTGGGTCTGCTGACGCCGCACGGCTTGTACGAATGGTTCGTCACACCGTCGCAAAAGCAGATGTTCGCCATCGTCTCGGGTGGCGTGGCGGGCCTGGTGTGTTTCATCGGCCTGACCTTGCTGCTGCACCGGCGCTTCTTCGACCCGCGCATCCGCCTGACCAGCCACCGCACCGACCTGGCGATCCTGGTGATCCTGTGGGTGCAGCTGAGCCTGGGCCTGGTGACCTTGCCCTTCTCCTACCTCGGCCGCGCCGATGCGCATGACATGCTGCTGCTGGCCGGGTGGGCACAAAGCGTGGTCACGTTCAGCCCGCAAGCCAACTTGCTGCTGGAAGTGTCCTGGGTGTTCAAGATCCACGTCCTGCTGGGTGTCACGATCTTCCTGCTGTTCCCGTTCAGTCGCCTGGTGCATGTGTGGAGCGGCTTTGGCACCGTCGCCTACCTGTTCCGCCCCTACCAGCTGGTACGCGCACGCCGCCTGAACCTGCCGCCGGGCCATACCCATCCGCGCCGCGCCGGCTGAGCCACCAGAGGACCCATGCCATGATCTTGAACACCACCGTCATTCCCAACGTCAACGGCGTGCCGCTGGCTGTTGCAGACGAAGCCTTGCCGATCGATCAACTGCGCCAGCGTGCTTGCCAGGAGTTGTTGCGCCAGGCTGCCATGCAGGCCGACCTGCTGGCGGCCGACGATCCCGCGCCATCGGGTAACGCCATCAGCCAGGCTGCAAGCAACGCGATCGAGGCCCTGCTCGAACGTGAACTGGTGCTGCCCGAGCCGTCGGACGCCGCCTGCCGCCGCCACTATGCTGCTCAGCAAGGTCGTTATGCCGTGGGCGAGCGTGTGCAGCTGCGTCATGTGCTATTCGCAGTCACGCCAGGGGTGGATGTGAACGCCCTGCGCCAGCGTGCCGAGGCCTGCTTGCTGGACGTGCGCACGGCTGCGCCTGATGGTCCTGACCGCTTTGCCGCGGCTGCCGCCAGCAGTTCCAACTGCCCGACTGGCGCCGAAGGTGGGGCGCTGGGTTGGCTGACCACGGCCGATTGCGCGCCCGAGTTCGCCCACGACGTCTTCGGCAAGCCCGAGGTGGGTGTGCTGCCACGCCTCGTGCACAGCCGCTTCGGCCTGCACGTGGTGGAGGTGCTGGCGCGTGAGGTCGGTGTGCAGCCGCCCTATGAGGCAGTGAAGTCGGCGGTGGCCCAGGCCTTGCGGCAACAGACCTTCAGCACCGCCCTGCGCCAATACCTGCAGTTGCTGGCCGGCCAGGCGCGGGTGCAGGGGGTTGACCTGGACGCGGCCGATACGCCGCTGGTGCAGTAGCAGCGGCTCAGCCATACGGCCCAGCATCAACCACAACGGACCCGACTTGCCCGACGATTTATTGGAACGGCGGCCACGCTTCAAGACCGATGCATTCCCGCAGCACCGTTCGCACTTTCGATCGCTGGTTGATGACGGTCAGCACCCGCTGACCTTGTTCAGATCCTGCGATGGCCCGAGCACATGCCGCTTCATGCGACAGCACCGATGCGGCCAATCGGTGCCGCGGGGCGGGCGGGTCAGCCCAGCTGCACGGCCTCGCCCTGGCGATCGAAGGGGATCAGGCCCGACAGGTCGCCCGCCTTCACGGCGTCGACCATGCGCTGCAACGCAGCGTCTACCTGGCTGTCGGTGGGCGGATGCCCCCCTTTGCCGGACAACGCAGCGGCAAACATCAGCGCCCATTGCGCTCCCAAGGTGGCTGCCTCGTCGATCAGCGCCGCAAAGTCGGCGAGTGCGCCAGGGTCCTTGTCCACGCACATCAACGGCGCCAGCTCTCCGGACTCCCCGGCTTCGAACCGGGCCCGCTGTTCGGCGGTGGCGCCTGCCGGCAGACTCGCACTGGCGAACACGAGCAGCAAACGCTGAGGTTCGGATTGCCCGCGGGCCGCGACAAGCAGGTCATTGAAATGGCTGATTTCCATGGCCTGGAGCTTACCCGCGTCCGCCGTCGGGCCGGGTCGGGCCCCGGCCGGATGCGATCACGGCTGGCCACGGCGCCGCGCGGCGCTGGCGAACGAAGTGTCGGGAGCCGTCCGACATGAACGTCTCGTCGTGGGTCGTGCAGATCAAGCAACTTCACATCGCGCTCGTCGCCGCGAGTGGCCTGCTGTTTGCGATGCGTGGTGCGGCCGTGCTGGCGGGTCAACGCTGGGCCATGCGTGGCCCCTGGCGCTGGCTGAGTGTCGGCATCGACACCTTGCTGTTGAGCGCGGGCGTCACCTTGTGGGCGATCCTGGCGATCAACCCGGTGCAGAGTCCGTGGCTGGGGACCAAGTTGCTGCTGCTGGTGGCTTACATCGTGCTGGGCTCCCTGGCACTCAAGCGCGCACCGACTCCGGCAGCGCGAAGACTGAGTTTCGCGGCCGCGCTGGCCGTGTACCTGTTCATGGTCTCGGTCGCCTTGGCGCACCATCCGCTGGGCATCCTGCATGCATGAGTCCGCCGGGCCGCCCCAAGGGCGAATTCCGAAGGGCGCAGCCCGAAGGTAGTCCAGTGAGTCCGCCGGGCCGCCCCAAGGGCGAATTCCGAAGGGCGCAGCCCGAAGGTAGTCCAGTGAGTCCGCCGGGCCGCTCCGCTACAGTGGACCGATGCACCGATCCTGGAGTCTGTCGACCAAGCTGGGTGCCATCGGCTGCACCTTGTTGCTGATGGCCCTGGCCTCGATCGGGTTTACGCTGTGGGTCACATGGCAGTTGCAGGGCGGCGGTGCCGCCGTCAACGAGGCGGGCCGCATGCGCATGCAGACCTGGCGTCTGGTGCAGACACTGCCGGATGCCGAGCCGGGCCGGGTCCAGGCGTTGATGGTGACGTTCGATCACAGCTTGAACCTGTTGCGCTCCGGTGACCCGGCCCGGCCGCTGTTCGTGCCACATGACGAAGGGTCTCGACTCGCCTTCGCAGACGTGCAACGCGAGTGGACGCGTTTGCGCGGCGAGTGGTCTGCGACGCCGGGCCCTGCGGCCCCCGGTTCGGCGCTGCAGGCCGAGTCGTTCGTGGCCCGGATCGACACCTTCGTGTCGGCGATCGAGCAGCAGTTGTCGCGCCTGACCGATATCCTGAACGCGGTGCAGTTCCTGATGTTGGCGCTGACCATCGGCAGCGCGGTGACCCTGCTGTATTCGGCCTACCTCTTTATCTTCAATCCCTTGTCACGCCTGCAAGCAGGCCTTGCCCGCGCGGAAGAGGGCGACCTCGCGGTGCGCGTGGACGTGGCTGCCGACGACGAATTCGGGAGGCTGACGTCGGGCTTCAACCGCATGGTGCAACGATTGCAGACCTCGTACGAGAACCTGGAATCCAAGGTGCGGCAGAAGACAGAGAGTCTGGAGGCGCAGCACGCGCGTCTGTCCGTGCTCTACGAGTCTGCAGCCTTCGTGGCGCGCGCAGGCACGCTCGACGAACTCGCCAGGGGCATCGCGCAGCAGGCGCGTCTTGCGGGGGCTGCGGATGCTTCGGCGGTGCGCTGGTCGGACGAGTCCAACCAGCGCTACCTGATGCTGGCGTCCGATTGCCTGCCGCAGACACTGATCGACGACGAGCACTGCATTCCCACCGGTGACTGCTTCTGCGGCCAGCCCCAGGGTCAGGCCCTGACCCGCGTCATACCCATCCAGGCCGATGGGCTTTCGGCGCCGCTCGGCCATTGCGCGCGAGCCGGCTACGAGACCGTGATCAGCGTGCCTGTGCGCCTGCAGGAACGCTTGGTCGGCGAGCTGAACCTGTTCTACCGCACGACGAAGCAGCTCTCCAGCGACGATCGTGTGTTGCTGGAGACGATCGCCAGCCACCTGGCCGGCGCCATCGAAGGCTTGCGCGCCGCCGCACTGCAGCGCGAGACGGCGGTGGCAGAGGAGCGCGGCTTCATCGCGCGCGAGCTGCATGACTCGATCGCGCAGAGCCTTGCCTTCCTGAAGATCCAGATGGGCCTGCTGCGCAGCGGCCTGCATGGCGGAGACGCTGCACTGGTTGAGCGCACCTTGCGCGAGCTGGACGCTGGCGTGCATGAAAGCCTGGGCGACGTGCGCGAGCTGCTCGTTCATTTCCGAACCCGTACCAATGGCGAAGACATCACCCCGGCGCTGAAAACCACGTTGACGAAGTTCGAGCATCAGACCGGCCTGGCCACCCACCTGGAGATCCAGGGAGAAGGCCTGCCGTTGCCCGCCGATGTCCAGGTGCAGGTGCTGCACGTGGTGCAGGAGGCGCTTTCGAACGTGCGCAAGCACGCGCACGCCCGGGAAGTCTGGATCGAGGTGCAGCAGTCACCGCAGTGGCGGGTCGAAGTCCGGGATGACGGCTTCGGCTTCGACGCCGGTGGCGTCGAGCCCGACGAAACCCATGTCGGTCTGCGCATCATGCGGGAGCGCGCGCAACACATCGGCGCCACGGTCGAGGTGGAGTCCGTTCCGGGATCCGGCACCTGCGTCGTGCTCAAGCTGCCGCAACGGCTCGGGCTGACCGCATGACGGCAAGGGGCGCGATTCGCGTGCTGGTGGTCGACGACCACACGCTGTTCCGGCGCGGGCTGATCGCGCTGCTGGCCAGTGACGTCCGCTTCGAGATCGTCGCCGAGGCCGGTGACGCGAACGAGGCGCATCGCCTTGCAGCGGCCACCCAGCCCGACGTGATCCTGCTCGACAACCACATGCCTGGGGTGAATGGGGTCGATGCACTGCCGGTCTTCAAGCAGGTCTCGCCAGCCGCACGCGTGCTGATGCTCACGGTCAGCGAAGACGAGCGCGATCTGGCGGCGGCGCTGCGCGGTGGCGCGAGCGGCTACCTGCTCAAGACCATGGACAGCGAGATGCTGGCGGCGGCGATCCTGCGCACCATGGCAGGGGACTCGGTGGTCAGTCCGGAAATGACCAGCAAGCTGGTCGGTGCGTTTCAATCGAGTCAGGCCGAGGCGCCCACGACGCCTGCCGCCGCCGACCTGGACCCGATCGACAGCCTGTCGCCACGGGAGCGCGAGATCCTCGCCCACATCGCCCGCGGCGCCAGCAACAAGGAGATGGCGCGCGACTTGGGCATTGCCGAGGCCACGGTCAAGATTCATGTTCAGCACATCCTTCGAAAGCTGAACCTCAGCTCACGGCTGCAGGCGGCCGTCTACCTGATGGGTCGGCCCGGATGACCGCACCGGGCGACCCCGAGGGGGGCCAGGAGTGCACGGTGCTGACCGAGGCGCTCGACATGCTGTCGCTTCGATACTCGATCGGCCCGAAGTTCCTGGCACCGCCTGCGCCGACGGCCGAGCAATGGCAACGGGCGGCGGAGTTGGCACTGCGTGCACCGGATCACGGCGGCCTGCGGCCGTTTCGCTTCGTGATCGTCGACGACGAGCAGCGGCCTGCGTTGTCGGCGCTCTTCGTCGATGACGCGGCTCGGCGTGGCCACGCGGCCGATGAAGTGAGCAAGGCGAGGGCGCGCGCCTTCAACGGCCCCGGCCTTGCCGCGCTGGTGGGACGTGTGCGCGAGGGCGTCGCTGACGTTCCGGTGCATGAGCAATGGCTTTGCATCGGTGCTGCGCTGATGAACTTTCTCAACGCCTTGCACCTGATGGGATTCGGGGCCAAGACGCTCAGTGGGGCGTCGGTGTCTGCTCCGGACATCCGGTCGGCCTTCTGCGTCGAGGGTGAGACGCTCGTGACCTGGGTGGTGGTGGGTCGACCCACCCGGGCCGCGCATCCCAAGCGTCCAGACGCGGCCTCGGCAGTCATCGGCCCCTGGTCGATGCCGTGAGCGATGTGCTCGGCGCCGCCCGGGGCACGAACGGCGACCGCAGCCACGGCATCGCGTTTACCGCGAGCGCCGCAACACCAGCTTGCGCAGTTCGCCGACCCACAGCACGGTACTGCCCATCGCAACGCAGGTGACCCATTGACCGGGGTTCAGCGGCACCGTGCCGAACGCGATGTTGAGCCAGGCGAGGTGAACCACCGCGACCTGCAACAGCGCAGACAGCGCGATCGCGCCCCACAGCCAGGGGTTGACGAACAGGTGGTGGAAGGCGCTGATGGTTTCGGAGCGGGCGTTGAAGCAGTTGAACAACTGGGCGAACACCAGCACGGTGAAGCCGGCCGTGCGCGCGTTGTCGAGGCTGTAGGTGCCCGCGATAAGTCCGCCGGGCAGGTAGAGGTCTATGGTCAGCAGCGATGCTGCCGCCATCACCAGCCCGACCATGATCACGCCCCACCACATGCGCGCGTCGATCGCAGGCGCGCTCGGCTTGCGCGGCGGACGCGCCATCACGTCGTCGGTTGCAGGGTCGACGCCCATCGCCAGCGCCGGGCCGGAGTCGGTGACGAGGTTGATCCACAGAATCTGGGTCGCCAGCAGCGGGAGCACAAGCGCACCGCTGGCGCCGCCGTCACCGCTTGCACCGAGGCCGATGACGCCAGAGCCGACCACGCCCAGGAACACCGTCAGCACTTCCCCCATGTTGGACGACAGCAGGTAGCGCAGAAACTTGCGGATGTTGTCGAAGATGCAGCGGCCTTCGCGCACCGCTTCGACGATCGTCGCGAAGTTGTCGTCGGCAAGGATCATCTTGGCGGCTTCCTTGGTCACCTCGGTGCCGGTGATCCCCATGGCCACGCCGATATCGGCCGACTTCAGCGCGGGCGCGTCGTTGACGCCGTCGCCCGTCATGGCAACGATGTTGCCGTCGGCCTGCAGCGCATCGACGATGCGCAGCTTGTGCACCGGGGCCACGCGGGCGAATACCGAGGTTTCGCGCACGGCGGCAACCAGACCGTCATCGTCGAGCCGGTCCAGGTCGGCGCCGGTCAGGGCCTTGGCACCGTGCGCCACCAGCCCCAGGTCGCTGGCAATGCGCGCCGCCGTACGCGGATGGTCGCCGGTGATCATGATCACGCGGATGCCGGCCCGTTGCGCCTCGCGAATCGCCGTTGCTGCCTCCTCGCGCGGCGGGTCGATGATGCCGACCGTGCCGACGAAGATCAGGTCGCGTTCCAACTGCTCCCGTTGCGACGCGGCCTGCGGGTCTTCGTGCGCGCCCAGAAGGCGGTAGGCCACTGCGAGTGTGCGCAAGGCTTCGTCCGACAGCGCGTCGACATCGGCTGCGGCGCGCGCGCGGCGCTCGGCATCGAACGGCAGCACGTCCATGCCCACGCGAACGTGAGTGCAGCGGTCGAGCAGGACGTCGGGTGCGCCCTTGGTGATGACGACGAGCGCGCCGCCGTGTTCATGGTCGCGCTCGACGGTGGACATCATCTTGCGGTCCGAGCTGAACGGGATCTCGGCGACCCGCTCGAAACGCCGTTCGCGTCGCTCGCTCACGCCCAGCTTGCGCTCGGCCACCAGGAACGCGGCCTCGGTCGGATCGCCCTGGATCTCCCACGCGCCGTTGTCGAGCTGGCGCAGATCGGCATTGCTGGCAAGACTGCCGCCGCTGAGCAGGACGATCTGCTCGGCATGGATCGGGCCGCTCGTGAGCTCGCTACCCTCGTTGAGCACGTGGCCCTGGGGCGCGTAGCCGACGCCGCTGACGCGGCTGTCGCCAGACGCCGTGACCACTCGCTCGATCGTCATCTCCGAGCGTGTCAGGGTGCCCGTCTTGTCGGTGCAGATCACCGAAGCCGATCCCAGCGTCTCCACCGACGACAGCTTCTTGACGACGGCGTTGCGCCTGGCCAGGCGTTGCACCCCGAGCGCCAGCACCACCGACAGGATCGCCGGCAGGCCCTCGGGCACGGCGGCCACCGCCAGCGACACGCCGAGCAGCAGCACGGTGATGACGTCCGACGCGCTTCGGATCTCGGACAGCAGCAGGATGGTGCCCACCACGACGAGCGCGATCACCACCACCGCGATGCCCAGCATGCGACCGATGCGCGCGATTTCCAGCTGCAGCGGGGTCTGCACTTCGGCCGTCGTGTCCAGCATGCCGGCAATGGCGCCCATTTCCGTGTGCATCGCGGTGGCTGTGACCACGGCGCGGCCGGTCCCTTGCACGACGGCGGTGCCCTTGAATACGAGGTTCAACCTGTCGCCCAAGGCCGCGGCAGCCGGCAGGGTCGCGGCATCCTTCAGCACGGCCGCGCTCTCGCCGGTGAGCGAGGCTTCCAGCACGCGCAAGGTGTTGGCCTGCAACAGGCGCGCGTCGGCGCCCACGGCGTCGCCCTCGCCGAGCACGAGCACGTCACCGCGCACCAACTGCGCACTCGGCACCCGCTGCTCGCGGCCGTCGCGCAGCACGGTCGAACTCACCGCGGTCATGCGCGCGAGCGCGGCAACGGCATTCTCGGCCCGGGCCTCTTCGACGAAACCGAGCGTGGCGTTGAGCACCACGATCGCCCCGATGACGACCGCATCCACCGGCCAGCCGGCGCGCCCCTCGATCAGCCAGGCAATCAGCGCAATCGCGGCCGCGACGAGCAACAGATAGACCAGCGGGTCCTGGAACTGGGCCAGCAAGCGGCGCCACAGCGGGCGCACCGCCACGGCGCGCAACTCGTTGGGGCCGTCGCGCGCGAGCCGTCGCGACGCCTCCTGTGAACTCAGGCCCTGCGTGAGGTCGGCATCCAGTGCACGGGCGACCTCATCGGCGTCGCGCAGAGAGGGGTCGCGCGCCCCCGCCGAGTTCGCCTCGGTGCGCGACATCAGCGGCGGTTCAGGCTCATGCGGACCGGCGGCGGACGAGACGCATGTCAGCCCCCCTTCAGTAGCGTCCCATCGAGCGCCAGGACCCGCACCTGCACCGGGAAAGCCTCGCGCACACTCTGCGTGACGACGCAGAACGACTCGAACTGATCGAGGATGCGAGGCAGCATCGCCAGCGATGCCGTCTCGACGCCCAGATGCAGGTCGACGTCGATGCCGGCAATGCGCAGGCGGTTGTCGTCGTTGCGGTGCGTGCGAACCCGGGCTGTCGTGCGCAGCGGGCCGGGGTCGTTCTTGAACTTGCGCATCGCGAACAGCAGACTCGACGTCAGGCAGTTCGCCACGGCGACGGCCAGTACGCGCTCGGGGTTCGGCCCGGCGCCACCGCCCAGCGGCGGCGGCTCATCGGTGATCAGCGCCGGCACCTGCGCGCCGTCGAAGCGAACCTCGAAGCGATAGTCGGCCTGCTGCCGAAGCTCCACAGGTACCGGAGACGCGGTTTCGGACATCTCAGCCCTTCTTCATCGGACAGCTGCTCATGCCGAGCAGCGAATACGCCGGGCACGTGCGCAGCATCCCGGTCAACAGCGGCACGACGCCGATGTAAGCCCAGGGACCGACGATTTCGGTGGCCGCCAGGCCGATCAGCACGATACCGCCGCCGATGCGCAGTGCGCGGTCCAGGGTTCCCACATTCACTTTCATGACACTCTCCTTTGGTGATTGAACTTGATCCGTCGCAGCTCCGGCCTACGGGCGCTCGAGCTTCTCGATGCCCAGCAGCTTGAGCACGTACTTTTCGTACACCGGTTCGGAACTGCCGGTCTTCATCTTGCGCATGAAGTATTTCTCGAAGGCGATCTTCGCCAGGTGCACCCACTTGCCCTTCTTGAACCAGTTGACGTTGCGCGGCGGAATCTGCGGCAGCGCGACGAAGGCCGCACCCGTATCGCCCATGTCGGCCAGGCAAATTGCATTCCAGGTACCCTTCGCCTCGGCCGGTGTGCCGGCAATGTCCGCGGCAATGTTGTGCACGATGGCGCTGACCATGGTCTCGATCATGTAGCCGGTCTTCGGTG
>JBDTUO010000020.1:0-16792 GCA_040007675.1 Rubrivivax sp. | reverse complement strand
GCCGCGCTTCGGCGACCTGCCCTACCAGCTCGCGCTGCTCGCCGCCTTCGTCGCCATCGGCACGCTGCTCGAATTGCCGCTCGACTGGGTGGCTACATTCCGCGTCGAGGAGCGCTTCGGCTTCAACCGGGTGTCGCCCGGCCTCTTCGTGGCCGACCTGCTGAAAGGGCTGGCGCTGGCCGCGCTCGTCGGCTTGCCGCTCGGCACGCTGGTGCTGTGGCTGATGGCCGGCGCCGGGCGCTGGTGGTGGCTGTGGGCATGGGCGGCCTGGGTTGCGGTCAGCCTGCTGATGATGGTGGTCTACCCGACGCTGATCGCCCCGTGGTTCAACCGCTTCGAGCCGCTGGCCGACGAGTCGCTGAAGGCGCGCGTCCAGGCGCTGATGCAGCGCTGCGGGTTCGCTGCACGTGGCCTGTTCGTGATGGACGGCAGCCGGCGGTCGGCGCACGGTAACGCCTATTTCACCGGGCTCGGCGCGGCCAAGCGCGTGGTCTTCTTCGACACGCTGCTGCAGCGGCTCGACCCACCCGAGGTCGAGGCCGTGCTCGCCCACGAGCTCGGCCACTTTCGGCACCGCCACGTGCTGCAGCGGCTGGTGCTGATGTTCGGCGCCAGCGGTGCCGCGCTGGCCGGGCTCGGCTGGCTCGCCGGCCAGCCGGGCTTCTATGCCGGCCTCGGCGTGACGCCGAACGGGGCGGCGCCGAACGATGCGCTCGCGTTGCTCCTGTTCGGACTCGCGCTGCCGCCGGTGCTGTTCTTCGCCACGCCGCTGATGGCCCAGCTGTCGCGCCGGCACGAGTTCGAAGCCGATGCCTACGCCTGCGCCCAGGCCGACGGCCAGGCGCTCGCTCGCGCGCTGCTCAAGCTGCACGAGGACAATGCCTCGACGCTGACCCCCGACCCGCTGTACGCGAAGTTCTACTATTCTCATCCGCCGGCGTCCGAGCGCCTGGCGGCACTGCCACCCCTTTCACCACTGCCCCGCTGACGCCATGACCACCAGCGCCACCGCCCCGAACACCCCGCCGCTGCGTGAGCAACGCTGCACGCCGGTCGCTGCCGGCGAGGGCCTCGATACGCCGCAGGTTCAGGACCTGCTGGTGCAACTGCCGCAGTGGCGCTTGGTCGACCGCGCGCTCGAACGACGCTTCGGCTTCCCGGACTTCCATCGAACCATGGCGTTCGTCAACGGTATCGCCTGGATCGCACACCGGGAGGATCACCACCCGGACCTCGCCGTCGGCTACGACTACTGCACCGTGCGGCTGCACACCCACGCCGTCGGCGGACTCTCGCGCAACGACTTCGTGTGCGCGGCCCGCATCGACGCGCTGCGAGGCGACGGCGCCTGACCCGCGACGCGTCGTGATCGTCTTCGCTTGAGCCCACCCGCCGACGACGGCACCCGCGCCGGCCGCGTGGTCGCGTCGCACGGCCGCCACCTGATCGTCGAGACGGATGCGCGCGCGCGGGTGCACGCGCACCTGCGCGGCAAACGCAGCGAGGCCGTCGTGGGCGACTGCGTGCGCTGGCGTCCGAGCGGCGACGGCGGCGGCGTCGAGGGCGTCGAGCCGCGCCGCAACCTGCTGTTCCGCCAGGACGAGTGGCGCAGCAAGTCGTTTGCCGCCAACCTCGACGGCATTCTGGTGCTGATCGCCGGTGACCCGATGTTCAGTGAAGGCCAGCTGGCCCGGGCGCTGATCGCTGCCGCGCATGCCGGCATCCCGGCGTGCATCGGCCTGAACAAGATCGACCTGCCTGTCGCTGCAGTGGCGCGTGCGCGGCTGGCACCGTACGCCGCGATGGGCGTGCCGGTGCTCGAACTCGCGCTGAAGGCCGCCACCGACATCGCCCGCGCGACGCTGCACCCGGTGCTGCACGGCCGCACGACGCTGGTGCTCGGGCCGAGCGGCAGCGGCAAGAGCACGCTGATCAACCGCCTCGTGCCGGATGCCGACGCCCAGGTCGGCGAGGTGTCGCGCGCGCTCGGCGGCGGTCGCCACACGACGACGACGACGACCTGGTACTGGCTCGGCGAGGATGCCGATGCCGGCGCCCTGATCGACTCGCCCGGTTTCCAGGAATTCGGGTTGCACCAGGTGGCGCCGACGGACCTCGCGGCCTTGATGCCGGATCTGGCCATCGAGCTCGGGGGCTGCCGCTTCTACAACTGCACGCACCGCCACGAACCCGGCTGCGCGGTGCGCGCGGCGGTCGACGCGGGCCGTATCGGCGCGCAGCGCTACCGGCTGTACGGCGAGATCTTCGACCAGCTCAGCGCCCCGCCGCGGTACTGAGCGCCGCCGCCGCGGGCGCCTGCGCAGTTGCGGGTCAGCCGAGCAGGTTGGCCAGCGTCAGCAGCGCCAGCAGCAACATCCACAGCACGACCGAGCGCCACACCAGCGCGACCACCGACTGCAGGTGCGACAGCCGCGGTGGGTCGCCCGGGGTCGTGCCACGGGCCGCCGCGCGGTCGGTCTCGACCCCGCTCGCGAAGGTCTTGGACCGGTCCGGCGTCACGCCGGGCGCCGCCGGGCCGCCGAGTTGCACTCCGACCGCGCCCGCGGCAGCCGCGAGGATGATGCCCTCGTTCGGATGCGCCCACAGCGTGGCGTCGCGCCGCCAACCCGCGACGGCTTCCTCGAAGCTGCCGACGACGGCAAATCCGAACGCGGTCATGCGCGCCGGCACGTGGTCGATCGTGTTGAATGCCCGCCGCGCGGCGGACAGCAGCGCCTCGTTGCCCGGCGCGTCGATCGAGCGCTGGCGGTAGCCCCAGTAGCGGCTCGCGAACTCCGCCATGCGATAGGTCACCGCACCGAGCGGGCCCAGACCGAGGGCCGCCAGCACGACGAACCAGAAGAACACCCCGAACACATGTCGGTGGGCCGCGAGCAGCGAGTGCTCGATGACGTGGCGCAGCACTTCGCTGCGCGGGAGCTCGCTGGCGTCGAGATGCCGCCACTCGGCGAGCAGCCGCCGCGCCCGCTCCTCGTCGCCGTTGGCGAGGGCGTCGCGGATGTCAGTGAAGAAGTGGCTGAACTGTCGGAAGCCGAACGTCAGGTACAGCAGCAGGACGTTCAGCACGAAGCCCGCCAGCGGGCTCAAGCGCTGCACACCCCACCAGATCGCGCCGACCGCGACCGAGGGTGCGAGCACACCCACGCCCCACACGACCCACGCGTGGCGCGGGTCGCCGGCGTCGAAGTGGCGGCCGGTCCAGCGCACCCAAGAGACCAGCAGGTCGTGTACGGGGTTGTCGCGCGCGAGCGGCTTGGCCTGCTCGATCAGCAGCGCGAACAGGACCGCGAAGAAACTCATCGGCGGCGATGATAGTGGGCCGACCGGCGGGGCGGCCCGCCGGTGCCGTCGTCAAGCCGCGGGACCCGACTCGCTGTCGGCACGCGCGAGGTAGGCATACAGATTGCGCAGCATCGCTGCCGTGGCGCCCCAGATGAAGGCGTCGAGCGGCGTACCGTCGAAGCCCGGACCCTGCCACGGCATCGACAGGAACAGTCGTGCGGCGCCGTCGGCCTCGAAGGCGTGGCGGCGGTGATGGGCCGGCGTCATCAGGAACTCGAGGGGTACCTCGAACGCGGCATCGACCTCGAGCGGATCGAGCACCAGCGCCACCGGCGGCGCCACGAGCCCGACCACCGGCGTGACGACGAAGTGCGTCACCGTCGTATAGGTCGGCAACTGGCCGATGACTTCGACCGACCGGGGGTCGAGGCCGATCTCTTCCTGCGCCTCGCGCAACGCGGTGGCCGCCGGGTCGGCGTCGTCGGCCTCGGCGCGGCCGCCGGGGAAACTGACCTGTCCGGCATGGTCGCGCAGGTGGGTCGCGCGGCGCGTCAGCAGCACCGTGAGCCCACCGGCGCGTTCTACCAGCGGGACGAGCACGGATGCGCGGGCCGGCTTGCGCCCCGGAAAACGCACGCCATCGCCCGGCCACTCGGCCGTCCAGGGCCGGCGGTCGGCGAAGGACAGTCGCAGGGCCTGCGGGCGCAGGCGATCGACCGTGATCGCCGGCAGGTGGGCATCGGTGCCCACCACCGGCACGGCGTGGGGATCCAGGATGCGCGGCGGCGGGCTCACGGACGGCTCAGCGTCTCCTGCCCGCGCGTCTATGCGCCGCCCGCGCACGCCGGCGCCGAGCGGGCACGTCGACGATCAGGACAGCTTTTCCTTGATCCGCGCCGACTTGCCGCTGCGCTGGCGCAGGTAGTACAGCTTGGCCCGGCGGACGTCGCCGCGCCGCTTGACCTCGATCTTGGCGATCAGTGGGCTGTAGAGCTGGAAGGTGCGCTCGACGCCCTCGCCGCTCGACACCTTGCGCACGATGAAGCTGCTGTTCAGTCCGCGGTTGCGCTTGGCGATGACGACGCCTTCGTAGGCCTGCAGCCGCTTGCGCGTGCCTTCGACGACGTTGACGCTGACGATCACGGTGTCGCCGGGGGCGAATGGCGGCACCGTCTTGTTCAGACGGGTGATCTCTTCTTGCTCGAGGGTGGCGATGAGGTCCAAGACTGACTCCGGATCGATCGTGCCGCGCCTTGTGGATGAGAGCTTCTGGGCTGGAGGCGCCGGGGTAGCGGGCACGGCATCGACGCGCGGGCGTCTATCGTCTGGCGTGTGGAGCTCACCGGTCAACCACCCGGCCGTGCGTCGGCAGAGGATCGAAAAGCCTTTGATTATAGCCCGAGATCCGCCAGGAATCGTTCGTCGGCGTCTGTCAAACGCCCGCCAGCGCGTGCCGCAGCAATAAGGTCCGGCCGCCGCCGCACCGTGACCTCCAGGGAACGCTCGCGGCGCCAGCGCGCGATCTGTGCGTGATGACCCGACAGCAGCACAGAGGGCACGGTCGCGCCCCCGAGCGCGTCGGGCAGGCGATCGGGCCGGCTGTACTGCGGCCCCTCGAGCAGGCCGTCCGAAAAGCTGTCCTGCTGGTGCGACGGCGCAGCGAGCACACCGTCCTGCAGGCGAGCGACCGCGTCGAGCAGCACCAGCGCGGCCAACTCGCCGCCCGACAGCACGTAGTCGCCCAGGCTGATTTCGTCGGTCACGTGGCGATCGATCACGCGCTGGTCCATCCCTTCGTAGCGTCCGCAGACCAGCACCGCGCCCGGGCCGGCCGCGAAGGTCTGCACCCAGGCCTGGTCGAGGGGGCGGCCCGCCGGCGTGAAGTGCACGATGCGCACCGCGCCCGCGGGCTCGAGTGCCGCGTCCTGCGCCCGGTCGGCCCGCACTGCGGCCAGCGCGGCCTCCAGCGGCTCGGCCAGCAGCACCATGCCCGGCCCGCCACCGAACGGGCGGTCGTCGACCCGCCGGTAGGCGTCGGCGGCATGCTCGCGCAGGGGCCACAGCCGCACGTCGATGCCCCCGGCGTCGGCGAACGCACGCCGCGTGATGCCCTGCGCCAGGTGCGGCGCGAACAGGTCGGGAAACAGCGTGACGATGTCGAGGCGCATGGTCTCGGTCCGGGTTCGGCGACCGCAAGGACCGCCGGCATCAGCCCGCGGCGTCGAACTCCCAATCGACCTCGATGCGCCGGGCCTCGAGGTCGACGCGGTCGACGTAGGCGTCGACGAAGGGGATCAGCGTCGCTGGCGCGTCGGCATCCGTGCCGACGATCGACAGCACGCAATGCGGTCCCGTCTCGATGAGCCCTGTGACCGTGCCGAGCGGACGCCCGGCGCGGTTGACCACGGCCGACCCGATCAGGTCGACCCAGTAGTACTCGCCCTCCTCCGGGGTCGGAAAGTTCGACCGCGCGACGAAGATCCTGGCCCCCCTCATCGCCTCGGCGGCGTTGCGGTCCGGCAGCTCCTGGGCGGTGGCGACGAGGTATTCGCCCTGTTCGCGCGCACTGACGATGCGCAGCGACCGTGGCAATGCACGGCCGTTTGGCGCCGCCGGCCCCGGCGCGAGCGGCGGCTCGAGGAACCAGCGCGAAGTGGCGAACAACGCCTGCGGGTCGGCCGCGAACGGCTTGACCTTGATGCCGCCGCGTATGCCCCAGGCACCGACGATGACCGCCACCTCGATGGCATCCTCCGGCCGAGGCGGGTGTTCCTCGCCGGCGGCGCGACCCGGTGCGTCGTCAACCGCCGCCACGGCTCGGGTGCCGTTTCTACCGGTGCGGCCTCAGGCCGCGGCCTTGGCCTGGGCAACCAGCCGGGCCACCGTCGGCGACAGCCGTGCACCCACGCCAGACCAGTAGCCGATGCGGTCGTGCGCGACGCGCAGCGACTCCGCAGCGCCGGCGGCCACCGGGTTGTAGAAGCCGACGCGTTCGATGAAGCGGCCGTCGCGGCGCTCGCGCGAATCGGCCACCACGATGTTGTAGAACGGGCGCTTCTTGGCGCCGCCGCGGGACAGTCGGATCACGACCATGGGGTATCCATCCTGAAGTCTGGAGGACCGCCGTCGCCGGGGGACATGCACCGGGCCGGACCGTCCGAGAAGCGACACCCCGGCCCTGAGGCCGACTTGTCGCACAATTTCGACGCCGTGGAGACGCCGCAGCGGTCGGCTGCCTGCCGGCGCCCGGCGCTCCAGCGCACTGCGTGCACGCGGCTCCGATGCCCCGACTGGTCCGTCCCACGGCCGTCGTCGAAAACCGCGCATTATAAACTCAGTCTTCCGATCCCCTTGCGCCGCTCGCGGCGCGTGCTCTCGTGCGCATCCGCCCCAGCATGCCCGCCGACGTCCCCGCCTTGACGTCGATCTATGCGCACCACGTGCAGCACGGCACCGGGACCTTCGAGCTCGACGCGCCGGACGAGGCCGAGTTCGCGCGTCGGCGTGGCGAGCTGGTGGCGCATGGCCTGCCCTGGCTGGTCGCCACGGAGGGCGACGGTCGTGTGCTGGGCTACGCCTACGCCAACCATTTTCGCCCCCGTCGCGCGTACCGGTTCTGCCTCGAAGATTCGATCTACCTCGACCCCGCCGCCCAACGGCGAGGCGTCGGCCGGCTGCTGCTGGCCGAACTGCTGGCGCGCAGCGAAGCTCTCGGGGCGCGCCAGATGCTGGCGGTGATCGGAGACTCCAGCAACGCCGGCTCGATCGGCCTGCATGCGGCGCTCGGGTTCGAGCACACCGGCATGCTGCACGCGGCCGGCTGGAAGTGCGATCGCTGGATCGACGTCGTGCTGATGCAGCGCGCGCTCGGGCCGGGCGCCCAGCGCGTCGCGGTCGACCCTCCCGCGGACGCCAGCGCCGCGTGAGGCCGCGTTCGCGCACACTCGCCGCCTGGCTCGCCGTGCTCGGCGGGGCGCTGGGTGCACATCGCTTCTACCTGCACGGGCTGCGAGACCCGCTCGGCTGGCTGTTCGTGCCCCCGACGCTTGCCGGGCTGGTCGGCGCATGGCGCCTGCAGAACCTGGGCCAGGACGACCGCTACGCCTGGGCGCTGCTGCCGCTGCTCGGGCTGACGATCGCGGCTGCGATGCTGGCCGCGATCGTCATCGCGCTGACCTCCGAAGAGCGCTGGGCGCTGCGTTTTGGCCAGCCCCCGCGTCGCGCGGGCTGGGCTGCGGTGATCGCCGCGATCGTCGCGCTGCTGATCGGCGCCACCGCGCTGATGAGCGCACTCGCCTATGGCATCGAGCGCTTCTTCGAGTGGCAGCTGAAACCAGCGCAGACCGCAAGCGCGCCGGCGCCGCCTCAGGTGAGCAGCCACAGGCCGACGTAGAACGCGAGCGCCGCGACGAGCGCCGACGCCGGAATCGTGAAGATCCACGCCCAGACGATGTTGCCGGCCACCGCCCAGCGCACGGCCGATGCGTTGCGCACCGAACCGACACCGACGATCGCGCCGGTGATCGTGTGGGTCGTGGACACCGGGATGCCCAGCGCCGTGGCGAGGAACAGCGTGATCGCGCCGCCGGTCTCCGCGCTGAAACCGCCGACCGGCTTGAGCTTGGTCAGCCGCTGCCCCATGGTCTTGACGATGCGCCAGCCACCGAGCAGCGTGCCGAGGCCGATCGCGAGGTAGCACGACCATATGACCCAAAGCGGCGGCAACGGGTCGGACACCGCGGTGTAGCCGCCGGCGATCAGCAGCATCCAGATGATGCCGATCGTCTTCTGCGCGTCGTTGCCGCCGTGGCCGAGCGAATAGAGGCCGGCCGACACGAGCTGCAGCCGTCGAAACGCGCGGTCCACGCTGGAGGGCGATCTTCGTCGGCACACCCAGGCGACCGCGATCATGATCAGCGAGCCGAGCAGGAAGCCGAGCAGCGGCGACACGACGATGAAGGCCACCGTCTTCAGGATCCCGCTGGCGATCAGCTGGGATGGCCCCGCCTTCGCGATCACCGCCCCGGCGATGCCACCGATCAACGCATGCGAAGAGCTCGACGGAATGGCCAGCCACCACGTGATGACGTTCCACGTGATCGCCCCGACGAGCGCCGCGAACACGACGACATGGCCGACCACGCCCGGCTCGACGATGCCCTTGCCGATGGTTGCCGCGACGTGCAGCTGGAAGACGAACAACGCGAGCACGTTGAAGAACGCGGCGAACAGCACCGCGTGCAGCGGCTTCAACACGCCGGTCGAGACGACGGTGGCGATCGAGTTCGCGGCGTCGTGAAAACCGTTCATGAAGTCGAACACGAGCGCGAGCGCGACCAGCCCGATCATGATGCCCAGCCCGACCTGGATGCCGCCCATCGCCTCCATCGCGCCGGCCTCAGGCGTTCTCGAGCACGATGCCTTCGACCAGGTTCGCCACGTCCTCGCAGCGGTCGGAAATCGACTCGAGCAACTCGTAGATGGCCTTCAGCTTGATCAGCTCACGCACGTCGGGCTCCTCGCGGAACAGCTGCGACATCGCACTGCGCATCACGCGGTCGGCGTCCGACTCGAGACGGTCGATTTCCTCGCAGGCCTTCAGTGCCGCCTCGGCCGCCTCTTTCTGGCTCAGCGTCGGCAGCAGCGTCACCGCGTGCCGCACCCGTTCGCAACAGCGGGTGCTGATCTCGCCCAGGCGCAGCACGTCCGGCCGCATCGCGCGCAGGTCGTACAGCGACATCGTCTCGCTCGCGTCCTGCAGCAGGTCGAGCACGTCGTCCATCGCGTTGATCAGCCGCAGGATCTGCTCGCGGTCGATCGGCGTCACGAAGGTGCGGTGCAACAACCGGTTGACCTCGGCGGTGACGCGGTCGGCCGCGCGCTCGGCGCTGTCGACTTCGGCGGCGTACTTCTCGCGCAGCGCGGCGTCGTCGTAGTTCGTGATCAACCCCATGAAGGCGCGCGCGCCCTCCGCGATGTAGTTCCCGTGCTGGTTGAACAACTCGAAGAAGTTGCCCTCCTTGGGCAACAGCTTGCCGAAGATCATCGCGTCTCTCCTGCGCCATGCAGCGCGCCGGGATTGTAGGAGCGCGCTCGGGGCACGACGGCAGTCGACACCCTCATCGCCCCAGCCGCTCGAGGCGCTGGCCGGCGGCCTGCGAGCGCCACGGGGCGAGCGGGCCGTGCCGCGGAAGCACGAGGTCTGGTGCGAGTTCGGCGAGCGGCTCCAGCACGAAGGCACGGAGGTGCAAGCGCGGGTGCGGCAAGGTCAGCCCGGGATCATCGAGTTCCAGTGTGCCCCACAGCAGCAGGTCGAGGTCCAGCGTGCGCGGGGCGTTACTGAACGCACGCGTGCGTCCCGCCGCCCTTTCGAGTGCCTGCAGGTGGACCAGCAGCGCATGGGCCGACAGCCCGGTATCGAGCGCCGCGACGGCATTGACGTAGTCCGGGCCCGTGGCGTGCTGAGGGGCGCTGCGGTACAGCGACGAGCGCCCGGCCAGGGTCGTCTGCGGCAGGCCTTGGAGCGCCGCCAGCGCCCGCTCGACCGCCGCCCGCGCTTCGCCGAGGTTCGCGCCGACGCCTACCCAGGCGCGGACGGTCGCGGCGCCGCCGGCCGCGCCGGGCTGCATCAGTCGCCCGCGTCGCCCGCCGGCGCTCCGGCCGGGCCCGGTCCGCCGCCGGGCTTGCGGCGACGTCGGCGCCGTTTGCGTGGTGCAGACAGGGGGGAGGCGCCGTCGTCGGCGTCACCCGGCAGCGTGTCGCCGGCGTCCGTGGACGTCTGTGATTCGCCCTCGTCCGCCGGCCGCGGCGCCCCGCCGCTGCGCGCGCCGGCCCGGGGCGCCGCGCCCCGCCGCGCGCTGCCCTGCGCCTCGCGTGCGGCCAGGATCATCGCCTCGCGCTCGTCGTCGCTGCCGAGCGCGAAGTCCTCCCACCACTCGGGCAGTGCGGCCCCGATCTCGCCGGCGTCCGCGCGCAAGCGCAGGAAGTCGTAGCCGGCGCGGTAACGGGGTTGTTCGACGAGCGAATACGGTGTGCTACCGAAACGCCGGTCGAAGCGCGGCTGCATCATCCAGATCTCGCGCATGTCGGCGCCGAGCTTTCCGCGGCCGGAAATGTCGCCGATGCGGGCGTCGAACACCGCGTCGACGGCTTGCTGCAGCGCCGGAATCGGCGCGGTGCCGTCGGCGCGCACGGCCTGCCAACGAGCCTGCACGTCGTGCCACAGCAGGCAGGCCAGCAGGAAACTCGGCGCCACCGGCTTGCCTTCGGCCACGCGGCGATCGGTGTCGGTCAGCGCGAGCGTGACGAAGCGGTCTCCGCCGTCGGCGCGCGCAGTCTGGTCGAGCGCGAGATCGAGGATGGGAAACACGCCTCTGGGCAGCCGATGCTCGCGCAACGTCGCCAGGCTGGCCAGCGCGTGGCCGGTCTGCAGCAGCTTGACCATCTCGTCGAACAGCCGCGAGACCGGCACGTTGGCCAGCAGCGCGCCCATGCGGTCGATCGGCGCGCGCGTCGCGGGCTCGATCGTGAAGCCCAGCTTGGCGGCGAAGCGAACCACACGCACGATGCGCACCGGATCCTCGCGGTAGCGCGTCTCGGGGTCGCCGATCATGCGCAGCACCCGCGCGCGCGCATCCGCCAGACCGCCGTGATAGTCGACCAGCGTGCGCGTCAGCGGGTCGTAGTACATCGCGTTGACCGTGAAGTCGCGCCGCGCGGCGTCCTCGACCTGCGGCCCCCAGACGTTGTCGCGCAGCACCCTACCGCTGGCGTCCACCGCGTGGCTCTTGCCGGACAGTTCCTGCCTGGACGTTTTCTCGTTGCCCGCGACCGCATCGGCCGCCGCAGGCTCGAGGTAAGCGCGGAAGGTCGAGACCTCGATCACCTCGTGCTCGCGGCCGCGACCGAAGATCACGTGCACGATCCGGAAGCGTCGGCCGATGATGAAGGCACGCCGGAACTGCGCCTTGACCTGTTCCGGCGTCGCGTTGGTGGCGACGTCGAAGTCCTTCGGCTTGAGCCCGACCAGCAGGTCGCGCACTGCGCCGCCGACGACGTAGGCCTCGTGGCCGGCCTCCTTCAGCGTGCGCACGACGCGCACCGCGTGTTCGTCGAGCAAGGCCGGGTCGATCCGGTGCTCGTCGGCGGAGACTTCGACCCGCCGGCCCAGCGGCGGCACGACGGGGGGCGGCGACGGGGCCGCTGCGGGCGCTGCCGGGGCCTTGCCGAGCAGCTTGCCGATGAATTTTCTGATCATGTGAAGAGGTTCAGAACCGGCCAGGCACGCGCAGCGGCGATCGCCGCCAGCGCTGGCACGGGATTGGTGGCCACCGGATGGCTGACGCGCTCGAGCAGCGGCAGGTCGTTGGTGGAATCGCTGTAGAAGGTGCTGCTCGCGAAGTGGTCCAGTGCCAACCCGCGCGTCGCGAGCCACTCCTCGACCCGCCGCACCTTGCCTTCGCGGAACGCCGGCACGCCGGCGATCGAGCCGCTGCAGCGACCCGCGACATCGCGAACCAGGTCGGTCGCGATCAGTTCGTTCACGCCCAGCAGCGCCGCGATCGGCCGGGTCACGAAGTCGTTGGTCGCGGTGACAATCGCGAGCAGGTCGCCGGCGCGGCGGTGCTGGTCCACCAACGCCAACGCGTTCGCACGCAGCAACGGGCGCACGACGGCGTCGATGAAGCGCGCGGTGGCCGCGCCGAGCTCAGCAGGGGGGCGGTTTCGCCACGCTGCGGTCGCGAAGTCGACGTACGCCGCCATGTCGAGCTTGCCGCCCAGGTAGTCGGCGTAGAAGGCGTCGTTGGTGCGCCGGTGCGCGGCGCCGTCGGCCCAGCCGATGTCGACCAGGAACTCGCCGAAGGCATGGTCCGAGTCGGTCGGGATCAGCGTGCCGTCGAGGTCGAACAGCGCCAGCCTCATCGCGCTTCCTCGTCGCCGAGCATCTGGCGCAGCAATGGCAGCGTGACGCCGCGCGACTGCGCCAGCGCGTAGCGGTCGAGGCGCTCCAGCAGCGCCATCAGGTGCTTGAGGTCGCGTGCGAACCGCGTCAGCAGGTGATCCAGCACGCCGGGGCCGAGAACGATGCCGCGGCGCGTGGCTTCGCGCTGCAGCGCGTCGCGCGTCTGGTCGTCGGCCAGCGGCGCGAGCGCGAACACCGGCCCCCAGCCGAGCCGGCTGCGCAGATCCTCGCGCAGCGCGAGGTCGACCGGCGGCACCCGCCCGGCGGCGACGATCCGCGTGGTGCCGCTGCTGGCGGCGTCGACGAACGCTCGAAAGGCGAGTGCCTGCGCGCGCTCGCCGAGCGCGTCGCAGCCGTCGATCGTCACGAGCCGCGGTGCGGTCATCGGTGCAGGTTCGACCACCGGGTCGGCATCAGCGATAGTGCGCGTGGCGCCACCGGCGTATTCGACTTCCCGGCGCAGCGCACGCAACAGATGCGACTTGCCGCTGCCCGCCGGACCCCACAGGTACACCGGCGGCAGCACCGCCACGCCTTCCGGCGGCATGCGCCCGCCCATCGTCGGACTGACGAGCGAACGCAGGTGCGCCAGAACGGCTTCGTTCGCACCGGGCAGGAAGTTGTCGAACGACGGGTCCAGCGCGATCGCCAGCGGCAACGGCAACTGGCGCATCGGCGCCGGCGACGGGGAGTTGCGCGTCATCACGCTGGAGTTCAGTGCAGCGCCGGCGGCGGTGCGGCGCGCCAGTCGTTCAGTCGACGGCGCAGCGGCGCCACGTCGGCGGCACTGCAGCAAGCGGCCAGGTAGGCTTCGACGTCCGCACAGGCGAGGTCGGTGCGCCCGAGTTCGGCCTGCAACAGGCCGCGGTCGCGTCGCTCCTCCCAGGCGTCGGGCAGCAGGATCACCAGGCGCTCCTGCACGGGCAGCAACCGCTGCAGGTCGCCGGAGGCGCGAAAGATCTCCTTCAGGTTGCGCAGCAGCCGCGCGATCACGTCGCGCGGCGGGGTCGCCTGCAGGTACAGCCCGAGCGGCGCAGCATCGTCGCCGACGAGATTCTGCCGGCGCCGGTAAGGCTGCAGCCACTCGTCGAGTTCGTCACGCGACAGCGAGCGGCCGCTGAACGGGTCGATCACGACCTCTCCCTGCGGCATGTGCAGCTTGACGAGGAAATGGCCGGGGAAGGCCACGCCGACCGCCTGCAGTCCCGCCTGCGTCGCCAGTTCGATGTAGACGATTGCGAGCGTGATGGGGATGCCACGCCGCCGCGCCAGTACCACCGGCAGGTAGCTGTTGCCGGGATCGTAGTAGTCGTTGACGTTGCCGGCAAAGCCCAGCTCGGAGAAGAAGTACAGGTTCAGCAGCCTCAGCCGCTGCAGGGCACCGGCGTCGGCAGGCAGACGCCGGCACAGCGTCGCCGCCAGTGCATCGACCTCGGCCAGCACGGACTGGGTGTCCAGGCCCGGATCGGGATCCTGCGCGACCGCGACGGCCGCCTCGAGCGTCGGCAGGCTGGCGTCGTCGGCGACCAGCGCGGCAAAGTACTGCAGCGCGGTCGGCGCCTCGAAGTGCAGCTTGCCCGTCATCGCCGGCAAGTGTAGGTCAGCCCCTGCGCACGAACTGGCCCAGCCGCAGCCCGCTGACACGAAGCACCGCGAAGTAGAGCCCGGCGACCGCCGTCAGCACCAGAGCCATCCAGCCGGCGCGCTGCCAGCCGTGCGCCTGGAGGCCGATCCAGTCGATGCCGCGCGCCGCGCCGACGAGGCCTGCCCCCAGCGCCGCACAGCCGAGCGCGACGCGCGCGGCGAAACCACCCCATCCCGGCGCGGGCTGCCACAGCCCGCGGCGGCGCAGCAGCACGAGCAGGGTCGCCGCGTTGAACAGCGCCGCCAGCCCGATCGACAGCGCGAGGCCAGCGTGTCCGAGCCACGGCACCAGGGCCAGGTTCATCGCCTGCGTCAGCACCAGCGAGACGACCGCGACCTTCATCGGCGTGCGCACGTCTTCGCGCGCATAGAAGCCCGGCGCCAGGACCTTGATGCCCACCAGGCCCATCAAGCCGAGGCCGTAGCCCATCACCGCGCGCTGGGTCTGCAGTACGTCGTCGGCGCCGAACGCCCCGTAGTGGAACAACACGGCGATCAGCGCCTGCGGGAACAGCAGCAGCGCGACGGCACACGGCAGCGCCAGCAGCAGCACCAGCCGCAGCCCCCAGTCCAGCAGGCCCGAAAACGCCTGCGCATCGTCCTGGGCGCGCGCCGCCGCCAGCTGGGGCAGCAGCACCACACCCAGCGCGACGCCGAGCAGCGCGGTCGGAAACTCCATCAGGCGGTCGGCATAGGTCAACCACGAGACGGCGCCGACGCCGACATGCGAAGCGATCTGCGTGTTGATGACCAGCGAGATCTGGGCCACCGAGACACCCAGCAGCGCCGGCGCCATCTGGCGCAGCACCCGGCGCACACCCGGCTCCCGCACCGCCGCGCGCACGCGCGCGGGCGCCAACCCGATGCGCGGCAAGGCGCCGATCCGGCGCAGCGCAGGCACCTGCACCGCCAGTTGCAGAACGCCACCGACCATCACGCCGACCGCGAGCGACAGGATCGGGTCCCAGCCGCGGCGCGCAAAGGCCGGCGCGCCGAACCACGCTGCCGCGATGAACGCGAGGTTCAGCAGCACCGGTGTCAGCGCCGGCACCGCAAAGCGCTTCCACGTGTTGAGCACGCCGGCGGCGAGCGCGACGAGCGACATCAGTCCGATGTACGGAAACATGAAGCGGGTCAGCAGCACCGCGGTGTCGAAACGCTGCAGCCCGGAGCCGATCAGCCAGACGAGCACCGGCGCGGCGATCACGCCGACGACGCAGACCACCAGCAGCACCCACGCCAGCAGCGTCGCGACGGCGTCGATCAGTGAGTGCGTCGCCGCGTCGCCGTGCTGGGCGCGCGTGGCGGACAACACCGGCACGAAGGCCTGGGAGAAGGCACCTTCGGCGAACAGGCGCCTGAACAGGTTCGGGATCCTGAACGCGACGTTGAAGGCATCCGTCGCCGCACTCGCGCCGAAGGTCGCCGCCACGAGCTGCTCTCGCACCAGTCCGGTCACGCGCGAGGCGAGCGTCAACAGCGAGACGGTCGAGGCAGACTTCAGCAGGTTCATCGGGCGGCCGGATTGTAGCCAGCGGCACCGTCCAAACCGAACGAGGCGCGTGCCGCGTGCTATACTCGACGGTCTTTGTACCCGGGCCTATCTGCCCTACACGATTTCAGCATGGCCACTTCGTCCAAAGCCAAGAAGAAGACCGTCCGCCTCGCCTCGGGCCGCAAGCGCGCGCGCCAGGACGTGGCACTGAACGCGAGCAACACGGCGCTGCGTTCGCATTTCCGCACCGTGGTCAAGAACGTGCAGAAGGCGCTCGCGGCCGGTGAAGTGCCCAAGGCCGCCGACCTGTACAAGCACGCGCAGCGGGTGATCGACTCGGTCGCCGACAAGGGCATCTTCCACAAGAACAAGGCCGCCCGCCACAAGAGCCGCCTGGCGGCGCGTCTGAAGGCCGCCGCCACCGCTGCGCCGGCGAGCTGATCCTGTCGGCCGGGCGACCGGCACGCACCAGGGGCCCTTGAGGGGCCCCTTGTCGTTTCCGATCCCCTGCGCGTGCATCGGTCCGCGCCGCTACGCCGGCGTTACCGGCCACTCGACCACCAGCAGAGCGTTGTCGCGGGCGAAGTTCATGACGAAGTCCCAGGCCATCGGCTCGACGCCCTTGAGGGCATCGCTGACCAGCACGCACTTCACGCCGTCGATCACGCGCGGCACGCACAGCGGTGAATAGCCGATCGGCGCGCCAGGCCCAGGGCTCGCGCCACCCGGGCGGAACGACGACAGCGCACCGGCGAGGCGTTCGGACCAGTCGCTCGGCCGGAAGGTCCGGCCATCAGCGGAGCGGCCCTGGATGCAGTACTGGCGCGGCGGGGACGGGGGCATCGGCGGCTTCGGCGGGGCAGCCGCGATTGTGCCCTCGCCTGCTGCATCGCAACATGATCGGGTCGCGCCCCTAGAATTGAGCACCAGCACGATGGCTGCCCTGAGCGAGAGGTTCCGACGATGAACGCGCCCGATCCCGGCCCGATGCCGCATGTGCTCAACACCTACGGCCGGCTGCCGATTGCGCTGTCGCATGGCCGAGGCTGCTGGCTCTGGGACACGAACGGCAAACGCTACCTCGACGGCCTGGGCGGCATCGCGGTCAACACGCTGGGCCACGCGCACCCGCGCCTCGTGCCAGCACTGCAGGCGCAGATCGCGACGCTGATCCACAGCTCGAACTACTACGAGGTGCCGTTGCAGGAGGAGCTCGCGCGGCTGCTGTGCGAGATCTCGGGCCTGACCGGCGCCTTCTTCTGCAACTCCGGGCTGGAAGCCAACGAGGCGGCGCTGAAGCTGGCGCGCAAGTTCGGCCACGACCGTGGCATCGAGCGCCCGGAGGTGATCGTCTACGAGAAGGCGTTCCACGGGCGTTCGATCGCCAC